>NZ_BRLB01000024.1 GCF_027923465.1 Vallitalea longa | reverse complement strand
GAGGAGCAACAATAGAAATGATTGAGAAATATATTCGCTCTCAAGCAGGAGTTAAAGATTAAAAACCGTTCCGATTCATCTCCCTCCTAGTTAGAGGAGGGGGTTTTCTCGAAACATCTAGATAAATACCTTCACCAATAAATTTTTGCCACATAACTCCAATATCTCTCATTGATTTACCATTTTTGTTAGTTGTTATTATCGATTTTCCAACAACAATTTTCTTTGTTAAAGTCATTATCTCATATTTCATCTGTTTCACCTCATTATTTAATATAGTTCATATTTTATTAGAACTATGTTAAGTATAACAAAGCTAATATGACAACAGCATGTCTAATTAAAATAATATTTATTTTTATTACACTTCATAAGCTGCATATCCAATTAGTCCTGGTCCCGTATGGACTCCTAATGCAGGACTAATCTGTGAAATATGTCCGTCAATTATATGACCAATATTTTTAATGCTTTCATACAATTCTAGTGCTTCTTCTTCAGCACCACCATGTATAATAGCTATATTATACTTCTTATCCTTGAATTCTTCTAATATCATTGATTTTATTTTACTTATAGATCTTTTTCTGCCTCTTATTTTTGCTATTGTAAAATAAACGCCCTCATCATTAATACCAATAATAGGTTTGATGTTAAATAATTCACCTACTGTTCCTTCTACTTTACCTATTCTTCCGCCTTTTCTTAAGTAGGTCAGTGTTTTAAGGACATAACAACCTTTTAACTTACTTCTTATTTCTTTTGCTTTATTCATTATATCTTCCATATTTTGATTATAAGCTATTGCCGCTACCTCTTTTACGATAAATCCCAAAAATATGCCTAATGTTTTCGAATCATATACTTTTACATTGAGTCGTTCATAATCCCTAGCAAGCAATTTAATTAAATTAAATGTTCCACTAAGATTTGATGATATAGTAATGACAATGGCATCAGTATATCCTTCATCTACAAGACTATCAAAAGCATCAATTATATCTTCTGGAACAGGTAATGATGTTTTAGGTACTTCTTTTTCAATATTGTCATATACTTCCTGGGGTTTGATTTCTATACGATCTCTGTATTCACGATCATGATATATAATTCTTAATGGAAGTAATTTAATATTATATTTTTCAATAACACTATCAGGTAAATCACAAGCAGAATCGGACAAGATTGCAATTTTTTTCATAGTTAAACCCTCCAATGGTTTTATATAGTTTTCAAAACTACATATTACGTCTTTTAAAATTATATCACATGTCATTAATTAATACAATCACAAAGCTTATTGATTCTCCTACATCACTTGTTTTTTTAGTATCCCTGTTATTTCAACTTGTTCTTTTGGAGTTAATTTAACTCCATCTTTCTTATATGTTTTTATATATTTTAAGAGATTATCCTTACTTTTTGATAATACTACAATATCATTTGACTTAAAATCTACTTTGGAATCTTCATTAGCAAAATATACCATTCCATGAATATAGCTATGTACATTGTTTTTATTAAGAAGTTTGGTAAGTCCTAATACATGCCCTTTAACCTGTAAAGCAGGATTATATAATTGTCTGCTATATTCTCTACCGCCTTTTCCTTTTTTTATTTGTGTAAGATATCTAGAACCTGTTTTACCTTTTATCGTTCCTTTTATATTCTTAGCTTCAATAATAAATATTCCATTTGATCCAACTACAACATAATCTATTTGACTCGACGTATTCTTACCTTGTATAAGAATATCTGAAATAACTTTATATCTTTTAGGTAGATCTGCTAAGAGGTTCAGAACTTCTTTTTCTCCCTCAAGTCCAGACTTTACTATACTAATGTTCGTTTTCATTTTTTTTATATAGACACCAAGTACAAGCGTAGCTATTAATGAAAAACCATAGGTATAAACAGCAAGTATCATACAAAAAACCGCTGCAATAAAACATACAATCATTTTCAGATAGGCAACTATTATTTCTTTTCTTAAGTGATTTGATTTGTTAATTATTTGAGCCACAGTTTCAATCCTTTCTCTAAAGCAAAAACATCTAGTAATACTGTAGAAAATTTCCGTATTATTATTGTATATTAATCTGATATGCTATTCTACTGACTTCATTTTCAAGATTAATTATAGCATAACAATAAGGTTTTTATATCAATAAAATTAATTATAGCTACCATTTTTATAATTATCTTAATTAATATATTAATTAAAATTGATATGAATCATCATATATTTTCCTTATTTTATGTGTTTTTTTATTAATCATTGATTCAATCATGCGCACAGTATCAAAATTCTCCATTTTCAATTCCTCATCACTGAATATGATATTATAACTATCTTCAATTTCTATAATCAAATAAATAAAAAAACCTGATTGCAATTTACCTTTTGAAAATAAAGCTTCATCCATTGAATTAATACTAATAAGATTATTGTCTTCTATAAATTTTAATATATTTCTATCTACCATCATTCCCACCTAAATATCTTTAATGACACAATTAAGCATACTAACAACACTAGTATAAGTACTAGAATACTTACCCATGCATGAATCATACCTTTTCCTAACCAGACATCTTTCATTGCATTAACAGCATGAGTCACTGGAAGGAATTTAGATATTTTCTGCATGAATTCAGGCATTATTTCTATAGGAATAGTTGCTCCTGTTAAAAACAGCATAGGAAAATAAACTAAATTAGCGATTGCATTAGCCGCCTTCATATTAGGAGCAACACTAGCAATCAGAAATCCAATTGAAAAAACACTAAGCATCGACAAAATAAATATTATAATTACTTCAAAAACATTACCTATGAAATTAAGACCAAAAACCAATTTAGCTATGATAATCAAAAATATCATACCTGCTATTGTCATAAGACAGTTAACACATACCTGAGAAATAATGACATAAATTACTTTCAATGGTGTAGCTCTATATCTCTTGAGTATTTTCTTCTCTCTATACTCGCAAAGAGTCAAAGGCAAACTCATTAATCCAGTAACAGAAATTATTAAACCAGAATATGCTGGCACTGATACATCTACTGTTCCTACACCACCAAAAATTACATTAGGTTCATTTCCGTATATTCCTCCGAATAATAAGATCATCAAGGTAGGAAATACTAATAGAAAAAACATACTTATAAAATTGCGAGAAAAAAGTTTCAACTCAAAAGTAGTTAGTTTTAACATTATTTTATAATTCATTGTAATCCTCCTTTACTATTCCTTATTATTATCATCTTCGGGTGTGTAACCAAGCAAATCAAGAAAAACATCTTCCAAACCTGGTTTTTTTACATCTAAATCTGTATAAGATATATTATTTTCACTCAAATATGTGATTACATTATTCAAATAGTCATCACCCTTTCCCGACAAAGTGACAATATCAGAATTATTTTTAAGATATATTTCACTACCTAGCTTCTCGATCTTTTCAATATTATTAAGTGAAGTCCTAAAAGATACTTTCTGCTTTAGGTCATACTCTTTCGTAATGTCACTTACAGTCCCCATACTTAATATTTTTCCTTTATCCATAATAGCAACTCTGTCACAAATAGCTTCCACTTCATCCATAAAGTGTGAAACAAGTACTATTGTAAGACCGTTTTGCCTTAGATTAAGTATCATATCCCACATTTCATGACGTGTTTTTGGATCTAGTCCAGTCGTAAGTTCATCCAAAAAAACAATCTTTGGATTTGAAATTAGAGATAATACAATAGCCAACTTTTGTTTTTGTCCACCTGATAGAGTTGAAACAAAAGCCTTTCTTTTTTCCATTAATCCTAGTTTTTCAAGTAAATCTTCATATGACAGATGATTAGGATAGAATGATTGGAATAATTCACATATCTCATATACTTTTGCACGATCCTGATATAATGTCTCTTGTAATTGAACTCCTATTAACTGATTGACTTTCTCTCTTTCCTTCCATGGATTATACCCCATAACATCAACAGAACCACTTGAAGCTTTTCGTAAACCTTCAATACACTCCACTGTAGATGTTTTGCCAGCACCATTTGACCCAATGATACCGAATATTTCTTGTTTTTCAACTGAAAAAGAAATATTATCTACTGCATAAAAATCTCCATATCTCATACTAAGCGAATCAACATTAATCATTATTCTAACAATCTCCTTTTCTAGTTTATGTTTGTTTATAGTGACTTCATATTTATATAATTCAATCCAATTCATTTTTATTTACATAAAAACCAGCAAAAGATGCATGTACTATCATAGATGGAATTATACTACCACTTGCTAAAAATAAAATACTACCTATAACAGAAATGAATATACTTGAAAATCCAAGTACCAATGCCTGCGTAATTGTATTAGTAAGTAACACTTGATTCAGAACAAAAGCTAAAGTTACCACACTAATTGCTAAAATAATATTCATACCATTAGAAATTAATGATTTCAATAATACTCCTCTAAAAAATAATTCTTCAAAACTTGCGCTTAAAAAAGGTAGTAACCATGCAATCTTTTTAGGAACTTGAAATACTCCCTTTATCCATACAACTGACGACATTTCTCCTACAATATCTATTTTCGGTACTATTTTCATTGCTATCATAACAAACATTGATATCAATGACATAGATGCCACGATACCTAACATTATTATTACAGTAGATATGGGTATATCATTTAATGAAAACAAATCACTGATTCTAATATCAGCGATTCCCGCTACGACAAAGCAACTTATTGTTGGTAATATACAGTATAAAAATGTTGCAAATACTGAATAAGAATAAGAGGGTGAAATTCCGAATACCGAAGATATAATAAGTGAAATCCTATTCTTAATATACGTGTTACTATATGACTGTTTGAATATGAATATCCAAAGAAACAAGCAAATGAAACCGGTCAAAAGAACACTGTAAATATTCGTCATTTCTTATACCTCCCCATTAATAGAATGATTAAATTCTGTAGTACATGTATTATAATAGGAATAATAATGGAACGCCCACTCAATAAAAATATTACTGCTAACAGAATACCGCTGATTGTTTTTTGAATAAAAGTCGCAAACCCATAATATAGATGATTAAATCCATATATGACAGAACTGAGTATTATGTATAGATATATATTCCAGTGCAGATTATCTAGCATTGCAACACTCCACAATTGCCTATATATCAGTTCTTCTATTATCGCGAGTAATATAGTTGAAATACATCCCACTATGCTTATTTTTTTCCAATTTGCATTTACTGAAATACCCTTTACCATCTTTCCTGACAATCTAAGAATTATAGTACCGATTATGAATTCAATTATAATTAATATTGGTGCAGCAACTATAGAAATAATGTACCACATAATATCTGATGAAATAATTATATTATTACTTATTGGTACTAAAACACAGCTAAGTATCAAAATAATGGAACTCATAATTACACAGTATTCTAAATATATCATGTTTTGATTCTTGTGATTGTATCTTCCTCTAAAAGATAATATGATCTGAGGAAACGAAACAGGATATACTGTTGCCAATAACACTAGAATACTATGGTAGTGGATGTGGATATTCATTAATCACACCACCATATTCTTTTAATCTTGGATGATTCTCAAATGGAAAACCAGGTAAACACATAGCACACAATTCTGGTATGAATGTCCTGACAACGCTCCACCCTTTATCTATTACTTCGGGAGGTGTAATATCTACATATACTGCATACTCACTTACTTTCGAAATTTCTTTTATCAAGTGTGAAATTTGAGCATCTACATCATTTTCCCATCTAGATTCAATCTCTGACAATTTGATCGTACCTTCTATAATTTGATTTAAAAGGTTATCAATTTCTTTTACTTTATTTGGAACTCCATAAAACAGAACATTTGTATCTAGATCAGCAAAAGCTGATTCATTAATTGAAAAATCTATTTTAGGCATATCAAAAAGAGCATTGAACATATGCATGAAAATTATTGCAGTAGCCTCCATTGTGCCTCTTAGTATTCCATTTTTCGCATTAAGATCTCCCTGTGTACCAACAATGAGATACGGCATTTTTTCATCTTTTCTCTTCAATACTACAAGATATACAGGTAGATCCATATCAGGAAGTGTTACTAATAGTGGTATGACTTCATAAGGGGAATCTTTACCCAATCCACAACTTTCCAGATACTGTAAAATATCTTCATCATCTATTACTACTCGCTTTACTTTACGCATCGTATACCAAGAAATAATGAATGCATCTATCTGCACATACTCTATTAATGAATTTAGTAAAGCTTTCTTCAATGATGTATGGGATGCTGTACCTGTAGAAAATGCTGGTGCAAAAAATTTCTCATTGTTTTCTTTATTTTTAACGAATCCAACTGATAATAACTGCATCGGAACCCAAACATCCTCATTCGGATGAACTAGTGAAGCACATTTTATCCATCCTATTATATCATCTTCAGTTGCTGACTGTGGTGAATAGACTGGCATAATCTTCGATAAAATCTTTTGCTGTTCTCCAGAAAAAATATTAAGATATTTTAATGGCATAACTTTACCAATTTTAGTCATCTCTCTATAACTGCTGTAGACAATCCTATCTCTCATAATTTTTTCTGTACAAATGGGCGCGTAACGTTCTACACTCTCACCTATCAATTTAATTAGAGCTTCTTCATTATATATTCCATAACCACTCAAATGATATTCTACATGCTTTTGAGGGTCATTGTATGTAATTTTATGATAATTAGGCATTCTACCGGTTATAGATTTCAGACAAGGTTCTGGTGGCATATGAACCATAGGAGCCAAAACACCATGCATGATACCCGTTTGATTCCCACCAATATATCTATACTGATTCATTATATGCTCATATGTTGGATAAAATCTTATCATCATTTTCTCTCCATATCTATATAATTATTTTATTTTTAATGTATTTGCAACTATCTCATCCACTAAAGCACGTGATGAAATATTTTTCTCTTCCAATTTAACTTTTGCCACAGCACCACATGCAGGACAGAATGGTACACGTAAAATATCTTGTGCTTGTATCTCAAGTGTTGGCAGATATATTGTCAATAAACGCCCTGTAAATTTAGATGCTCCAATCTTTCTAATCATAAAAGACTCTGATATAGCCAGATTAACTAACATATTCAGTAATGGAATCAATCCCTTACTACCTGAAGTATATTTATTACTATCTCTTTCGATATTTATAAAATTATGATATTGAACATGGTCTTCTAACCTTGACAGAGCTCTTAATTCAAAACATTCTAGGCAGCCTGTAGTATAAGGATTAGTAGCCAATGCACATATTACAGGCCCATCAATAAATGAGAATACTACAGGGATCTCTAATTTGATAGAAATTCTGTTAAGGTTTCTCATAAATATTACAGAAAGGTTTTTCAGACAACCAACCATAGCATCATATTCTTTGAATATCTTTTCAAAATGACTCATTTGCTGTACAGTTGATAAACCATCCATATTAGTAGTCAAATCTGCACTTTTTAGTTCTGCGAATGTTTCCATTTCCATAATATCTATCTTAAATCTCATTTCATCAGCCAATTTCTTAGCTGTTCCTATTGAATACTCATCATCTGCAAAAAATAGAACTTTCTTTTTGGCAGCATCTTCTTCTGATTCAAGATTATCATGTTCCAAATATCCTAATAATGCTAGTGTAATCTCTTCATCAATGCTCTTACATTCACATGTTGTTATATAATTTGTTGCTCTTAGTTCATTTAATAGAGACTCAATAATTTCTTTCTCGTAAGGTTCAAGAATATAATCATTGATTATTTCTTCGTTATATCCTTCTTCACTCTGCAAAAGTTTAACCATATCCCTAGTGAAGGAAGTCAGTTGTTCAGATAAGTCTGACATATCCAATTCAGCTTCTTCATAATTAAAAACACCCATACGCAAACGAATTTCATCCTTACCGTTATCATAGACTCTTACATTATCACGAAAGACCATGTTATTAGTATTATCATTCATTAGATAACTCCTCCGTTTCCAAATATCGTAAAATGTATAACCTGTTTACTAATTCCATCAAGTCCAAAACGCTTTTCGATAAATTGTTTATTGTATCCTCCGATATCACATGAACCATATCCAAGGGCTGTTGTAGTTAACTGAGCATTTTCTGCAATTTCACCAGCTTCTATAAATCCATATGCTGCACCAGCATCACCATATTTATGTGAATTGACATATAGCTCATATACATATGCCATACAGAATGCACATGTTTCTACTTTTATATTTCCAAAGCCAGCAAGTGCTTTCAAATCATCTTCACTATATCCTTTTTCTACCAATCTAAGTGAATGATGATGAGGACAATATTCATAAATACCTTTAGGCAACTTATCAACATTCCAAACAACTATATACAATCTTACTGGATAGAAACCTCCTCCAGAAGGTGTTGCATGGAGCATTATACGTTCAGCATCCTCCTCTTTATCACGTAATGTAATATATCCTGTTATACCTTGAGAATAATATAAAATAGTTGCAAAATCATTAAGTGGAATAGAACCATTAAAAACTCTTACACTTCTTCTAGCTTGTAAAACACTACTAAAAGAAGCTCTTATTTTTTTCGCTATTGGAAGTTTAATTAATTCTGAAGCATTCTCTTTCTTGTCACGCATTGCAAAAGAGAGCATAGCATCCCTAGCTTGAAAACGACTGATTCCAATTCTGAAATCCAGCCTTGCACTGAATGTACGAAAATTAAGCAAATACTCTTCACCTGCAAAACGATTGGATCTAGAATGATAGATTCCTTTTAATGTAACCTCTGGTGTACGAACTACTGTAGTATCAACATATGGTGAGATTAATGCATATTGCGAACTCATATTTATGGTTTCACGATAATGAGCGTGGTTAGACAAATATTTTTTCCCTTTATTATCCAATTTAATATCTCCTTATGTTTTGTTTAATCTACAATAATAATCAATATATATATCATAAATGGGTGGTCAGAACCTTGATTCCAAGATTCCAACCCACCTTTTCTAGCTTAACAAATATATGTACTATATTATTGCTACATATAAAAATAAATTATATTACATTGATATAAGATATAAATACTTCAGATATTAATATATATATCTAACAATGCTACTACAAAGTTATAACTTTTATAATTAAATATATCTATCACGTACATTTAATCTGTTCTTATTAACAACAACAACAGCTCGAACAACAGCAGGATGAACCTGTACATGTTGAAGATGCCCCTGGACTTACTTGAACTGTCCCTGTAACAATACTAGTTGCACAGTTATAACTTCTATGTTTTAACACTCTTTCACCTCCTTTGAATATCATTTATTTGTGTTAGCAACAGCAACAACTTGTACAACAACAAGATGAACCAGTGCATGTTGATGATGCTCCTGGACTTACTTGAACTGTTCCCTTAACAATACTAGTTGCGCAATTGTAACTCCTATGTTTTAACATAGTTTTCACCTCCTTTCATAATAAAAAATATATTCTTTTGATTAATAATTAAATCATAATAAAACTACACTATTTAACAGAAAGGAATTTTTATGTAGTTTAATGTACCATCTCCAACAACATATGAGTCGTGATGATATAAATAAGTATCATATCATCAATAATATTTTTCTGAGGATATTGTTTATTATTTTTCAGTTTCTCAATTAATGACATGGTTTTATGGTAATCAAAAATACTATATTTATAAAATACATCTTTTGACAAATAAGATTCAAATTGTTCCATGTTATTAATAAAAAGTCTTGAACCTGGTGTAGAATATTGATATTTAGTTCTTTTGAGAATTGCTTTTGGAATTATATCAGCGAAAGTTTCTTTTAAAATATGTTTTTCATCATAGCCTGATAATTTATAGTTATCTGGAATAGCATATGCTAGTTTTATTAGATCACGATCCAAAAATGGATATCTCCCCTCAATGGAATTCGCCATCAGTACTCTATCACCTTGAGTTGATAAAAGATAACCTGATAATAATATTTTCATTTGAACAGCTTGGCACTTCTTAAGTAAAGACAAATTACACTCCTCATCAAAAAATTGTTCCTGTATTTCATTGTCAATCTTTTTGATATCAATACTAGCTTTATTTTCCCGATTAAAATAATTTATTATGGAAGAACTTCCGAAGATGCGTGATTTCATAGAATATAGAAAGTCTTCACTTCCACTATAAAATCTTGAATAATATTCTTTATACCCTTTTAATACATGACTATTATTGTTGAATTGAATGAAGTTCTTAACTCCGTTAAATCTAACATTAGAATTAGGATTGAGTGAACAATACTTTCGAAATAACGTTTCCTTATATACATCATATCCATAAAAAAGCTCATCTGCGCCTTCACCACTTAGAACAAATTTAGCACCATATTCATTTACTGCATTTGAAAGCATATACATAGGAACTGCACCCAATTTATATAAAGGTACTTCACAATGCTTTATCACATCAGGAAGATGTGAAATAATATCCTCATCACTTACTGTTATCTTAATATGCTGCCCTTTGTTTCCCTTTAATCCCAACAACTGATATGCGGATTCATCTAATTTATAATCCTTGAATCCCAAAGAAAAAGTTGGGAAATCATCATAACCTAACTCTTTCAATAGTTTTATTAATATCGTTGAATCTAAACCGCCACTTAAATATAATCCCCATTTTATATTGGAATCGCAATTTAATCTCTCCATGATGGATTTAATGAGCGTTGAGCGTATTTTATCTTTTAATTCAGTAATATTATTGAATCCGATATCTTCCCGATAATCAGAAAAGTGATGATATATCTTAATGTTGATGCTATTCTTTTTATCAATAACAGCATAACCTGATAACGGAATCTGATTAATGTTTTCATATATAGTTCTACTTTGCATAGGCGACCAATACACAAACTGTTCATACAATCCAGTAATACTTGGACGTAAATCCACTACATCTGTACTGGCTATTGCCTTAATCTCGGAAGCAAAATAAACAATGCCATCTACTACTGAATAAAATAATGGACATATGCCAATTCTATCTCTTGCTATAAATACTTTTTCATTATTCTTGTCATAAATAGCAAATGCAAACTGTCCATCAATCTTATCTAGTAGTTCAATTCCATATTCCTCATATAAATGTACTAATACTTCAGAATCAGAATGCGACTTAAATATATGACCCTTATTAATTAATTGATTGGTTAATTTCCGATAATTATAGATTTCACCATTAAACATAGCAATCACAGTACCATCCTCATTAATTAAAGGTTGTCCTCCTTTTTCACAATCAATGATTTTTAATCTTCTTGAACCTAACTGTACATCTTTATTACAATAATAACCTTCAGCATCTGGTCCTCTATGAACTAGACAGCCAACCATCTTTTTAATAAAATCATTAGGTATATCATTACCTAGCGAAACTATCCCCGCAATGCCACACATAATAGACATCTCCATAATAGATATATTTTTACTTATATATATTTAAATTATATCAATCCATACCGATTTGTCAATATATACACACTATTTTTTTAATTACAAATTTATAATAAGTTAATAGATAACTTAGATATTCTTTTTTCTATAATATTAGACAATATTTTCAATAGAATAGAAAAAGGCTATGCTGTTTCTAGAACTTTTTATAGTAAAAAAAATCCCAACTATTATAGTTAGGATGAATTTTAATCACTTATTATAAGATTTATAATCACAATTATTTTATAATCATTAAATACAATATTACTTTATTCCAATATCTCTTCTATAATGTTTATTAGTGAAATCAACCTCGTCTACAGCTTGATATGCTTTATCTCTAGCTTCATCTATGTCTTTACCTATAGCTGTTAGTCCAAGTACTCTACCACCATTGGTAATTATCTTATTATCTACTTTCTTAGTTCCTGCATGAAAAACAACAAGGTCATCTTTGTTCTTTTGTAAGTCAAGTCCTTTTATCTCATAACCTTTTTCATATTTAACAGGATATCCTCCTGAAGCTAATATTACGCAAACAGCAGCGTTATCGTCCCATTGTACATTTATTTCATTCAATCTTCCATCAATAGCATATTCAAATATATCTACAAGGTCTGTTTGTAGTCTTGGTAATACTACTTGTGCTTCAGGGTCACCAAATCTGGCATTGTATTCTAATAATTTTGGACCATTTTCAGTTAACATGAGTCCAAAAAACATAATTCCTGTAAAAGTTCTTCCTTCAGCTTTCATAGCTTTCAATGAAGGTTCATAAATAGTTTCAACACATTTGTTATGTATTTCTTCTGTATAATATTTACTAGGTGAAAATGTTCCCATTCCACCAGTGTTGAGACCTTCATCATTATCAAATGCTCTTTTATGGTCTTGTGCACTAACCATAGGAATTATATGTTCACCATCACAGAATGATAGAACTGACACCTCTGGACCTGTCAAAAATTCTTCAATTACAATTTTATTTCCTGCTTTACCAAATTTCTTGTCTATCATTATAGTATTAACTGCATCTTGTGCTTCATTGTAGTTGGAGCATATCAATACACCTTTGCCAAGAGCAAGTCCATCTGCTTTAATGACGATAGGATATTGACACTCTTTAATATAGTCATTTGCAGAATCAACATCATCCATGACAATATATTCAGCTGTGGGAATATTATATTTTTTCATTAGATGTTTGGAAAATATTTTACTTCCTTCTATCATAGCAGCATTTTGTCTAGGTCCGAATATCTTTAAACCTTTATTTTGAAAAGCGTCTACTATTCCAAGCATTAAAGGATCATCCATACCTACAACTGTCAAATCAATAGAATTACATAGAGCAAAATTCAATAAGCCCTCTATATCTGTTGCTCCAACATTTACACATTCAGCTAATTCGGAGATTCCTGCATTTCCAGGTGCACAGTATATTTTATCTACTCTTTTGCTTTTGGATAATTTCCAGATTATAGCATGTTCTCTTCCACCACTACCAACAACAAGTATATTCATTTATTCCATCCCTTCATATTTGTATGCCATTTAACATTTCAAACATGATTAACCAATCAACTATACTATTTGCTTAATCATAACTGTCCGTTCACTAATCAACTATACTACTTACAAATGTATTTAGTCAATTATGTAATTATTACTCTGTTACCTTGTATTTTGATTCTATCTTCTGCATATAATCTTACTGCTTCTGGATAAATTGTCCATTCAGCTTCTTCCATTACTCTGCGTTGCAGAATTTCTGGTGTATCATTATCTTCAACTTCAACAGCTTTCTGTAATATGATAGGACCTGTGTCTGTACCTTCATCTACAAAATGGACTGTAGCACCTGTAACTTTTATTCCACGATCAATTACCCCCTGATGCACTTTCAGTCCATAGTATCCGTTACCGCAAAAAGCTGGAATCAAAGATGGGTGAATATTCATTATTCTATTAGGAAAAGCTCTGACAAAGTCTTCTGATAATACTACCAAATACCCTGCAAGTAATATCAAATCAACTCCTAATGATATGAAATGATCTCTAAGAGCAAAATTAAATTCTTGTCTTGTAGTATAATCTCTAGGCTTTATGCATTTACCCTTTATATTATATTTTTTTATTCTCTCTAGCGCATATGCATTTTCTTTATTACTAACAACAGATACAATCTCAGTATCAGTTATGGTACCATCATTAATCCTGTCTATTATAGCCTGTAAATTAGTACCTCCTCCAGAAACAAGGACTCCAATTTTTAGCATAATATTACCCCTTCATTGCTTTTCTCAACCGAACCTATTATATAACCCTTTTCACCTATATTATCCAAAACATCTATAGCTTTTTCTGCTTCTTCTTTATCTATAACTATAACCATACCTATTCCCATGTTGAAAGTATTATAAATACTTCTTTCATCCATTTTTCCAATATTCTTCATTAACTTGAATATATTATGAATTGGCCATGAATCTTTATTGATTCTCGCACTATATCCATCTTTCAATGCTCTTGGAATATTTTCTATGAAACCTCCACCTGTAATATGACTAATTGATTTCATCGCTACTTTATCTTTTAACTCATTTATTGCTTTTACATATATCTTAGTAGGCTTCAGTAACTCTTCTCCCAAAGTACAACCTAATTCATCAATATATTCATTCAATTTTTCCTTAGTAGGATTAAAGAGTTTTCTGACAAGAGAATATCCATTACTATGTATACCTGAAGATGGTAACCCTAGTAATACATCCCCCTCTTTTATGGTAGAACCATCTATAATTTTACTTTTATCAACTATACCAACTGCAAAACCTGCCATGTCATATTCATCTGTTGGGTAGAATCCTGGCATTTCAGCAGTCTCACCACCAATAAGAGCAGCTCCAGATTGTCTACATCCTTCTGCGACTCCACTTACCATATCCGCTATTTTTTCAGGTACATTTTTGCCACATGCTATATAATCTAAGAAGAATAGAGGTTCTGCACCAGAACAAATGATATCATTGACACACATGGCAACTAAATCTATTCCAACTGTACTATGTTTATCCTGAAGAAAAGCTATTTTCAACTTAGTCCCCACACCATCTGTACCTGACACTAGAACTGGTTCTTCCATCTTATGTTTAGCTAAAGAATATAGTCCTCCGAATCCTCCAAGATCAGTTACAACTCCTTCGTTGAAAGTTGTTTTAACATGTTTTTTCATTAACTCTACTGCCTTATATCCTGCTTCAACGTCTACACCAGAAGCCTTGTAATCTATCATTAGTTATCCTCCTTATCATCAACATCCATTGGATATTTACCATTAAAGCAAGCCATACAATAGTCTCTTTTGCCATTTTTACATGTGCTTAGAAGACCTTCGTTACTTATATATCCTAAACTATCAGCACCAATTATATCTCTAATTTCTTCTATAGACATATTTCCAGCTATGAGATTCTTCCTCTCTGGAGTATCTATTCCGAAATAGCATGAATACTTAACTGGTGGTGAACTTATTCTGACATGAACTTCTTTTGCTCCAGCTTCTTTTAATAAGTTTACAATCTTTTTACTTGTTGTCCCTCTTACAAGAGAGTCATCAATCATTACTACTCTTTTACCTTCAATCTGACTCCTTATGGGATTCAATTTCATGTGTACTCCTAATTCTCTCATTTCCTGACTTGGTTGGATAAATGTTCTTCCCACATATCTGTTTTTCATGAATCCACCCACATACTTAATTCCTGATGCATCTGAAAAACCATGAGCAGCTGCAAGCCCTGAGTCTGGTACTCCCACTACTACATCAGCATCTACAGGATGTTCTTTAGCCAATACGATTCCTGCTTTATATCTGGCACTGAAAACTTCTATACCATCCATTATACTGTCAGGTCTAGCAAAATAAATGTATTCAAATATACATGCAGCAGATTTTTTAGGTACCTCTGTTTGAATGGACCTTATGTTATCTTTGTTAACAACGATAATCTCTCCTGGCTCTACATCTCTAACGAATTTTATCCCTAGAGAATCAAATGCACATGATTCTGAAGAAAATACGTAGGAATCCTCTTTTTTCCCAATGACAAGAGGTCTCATTCCTAATGGGTCTCTTACTGCAATAAGTTTGTTAGGAGTCATGATAAGAAGTGAATAAGCTCCTTTGATTTTTCTCATGACTTCATTCAAAGCATCTTCTATTGCATTATATTTAATTCTGATTCTTGATAATAATGCGGCTATGATTTCTGTATCTGATGTTGTTTGAAAGATAGTACCTTGTTCCTCTAATTCTTTTTTTATCTCACTCGCATTGGTTATATTACCATTATGTGCGATAGCCATATGTCCTTTTGTATATTTAATTACTAATGGTTGTGCATTTTCCGCATAACTTTCACCTGTTGTAGAATATCTTACATGTCCAATAGCTGAATGACCTTTTAAATAATCAAGAACTACATCATCAAATATTTCTGATACCATACCCATTTCTTTTCTGTAAAGAATAGTTCCTTTATTATTAACTGCTATACCAGCACTTTCTTGGCCTCTATGTTGAAGTGCAAAAAGTCCATAATAAGTAAGTCTAGATGTATCAAATTCATTATTATTATATACTCCGAACACGCCGCATTCTTCTTTTAATTTATCATCAAACATGGTATCTCCCTTCTACTTTCATTAGGTTTAGTTATTTCCTAATGTTCTTTTTAATATTTCTTGATAAGCACCTTCTACATTTCCAAGATCTCTTCTGAAACGGTCTTTATCTAGTTTTTCTCCTGTAGTCTTATCCCAGAAACGGCAAGTATCAGGTGATATTTCATCAGCTAATATGATATCCCCATCAGAAGTTCTACCGAATTCTATTTTGAAATCAATTAATTCTATATTTATGGATGCAAAATATTTTGAAAGTATATTATTGATTTTAAATGACATAGATGATATTAGTTCAAGTTCCTCTTTTGTCGCTAATGAAAGGGAGTATATATGATAATCATTTACCATAGGATCACCTAGATCATCATTTTTATAACAATATTCAAGAACTGTTTTATCAAGTTTTGTTCCTTCTTCTAGACCTAATCTTTTACTTAAGCTTCCAGCTGCGATATTTCTGACTATTACTTCCAAAGGTACGATTTCAACTTTTTTGACTATTGTTTCACGATCGTTTACTTCTTCAACTATGTGAGTAGGTATATCTTCTTTTTCTAATAATCCCATTAAATAATTAGATACTCTATTGTTGATACTACCTTTTTCTTGTATTTGACCTTTTTTAACACCATTAAATGCTGTTGCATCATCTTTATATGATACTATCAATAAATTTTCATCATCAGTTTTAAATACTTTCTTTGCTTTGCCTTCGTATAATAATTCTGTTTTTTTCATCTAAAATCCTCCTAATTTTATTTAATTCATACCTTGCAAATACTTATTATATCCAATATCTTCTAATTTCTCAGCTTTATGTTCCACAATTTCTTTTAGATTTTTTTTGTATGTCTCTACTTTCTTATTCACTATTTCATCAAAACTACCTATAATGGATGCTGCTAATATTCCTGCATTTTTAGCTCCATTTATTGCAACTGTAGCCACGGGTATTCCTGGAGGCATCTGAACAATTGAATATAATGAATCTATACCGTTCAATGTTCTAGTTTTAACAGGAACTCCAATAACAGGAAGTGTAGTAAGTGATGCTACCATACCTGGCAGATGAGCTGCTCCTCCTGCTCCTGCAATTATTATTTTCAGTCCTTTTACTTTAGCTGTTTTTGCATAATCATATAGTCTTTCTGGTGTTCTATGAGCAGATACTACAGTAAGTTCATAAGATATTTCAAATTCGTCTAGTATCATAGCTGCCTCTTTCATAACAGGTAAATCAGAATCACTTCCCATTATTATTCCAACCATAGGATTCATGTTATTAACCTCCTCAAAATTATTTTTCACCAACTACTTTTATCTCGTTTTTAGCTGTTTCTGCTTTTTTTACTACTTCATCAAGTGTTCTTCCAATAACTGTAATATGTCCCATTTTCCTTTTTGGTCTTACTTCTTCTTTTCCATATATATGAACTTTAACATTTCCATCCTTATAGACTTTATCTATTCCTTCATAATTAGCTTTTCCAGATTCTCCATTTTCTCCTATGATATTTCTCATTACCGTAGGACATCTAAGGCTCACATCTCCAAGTGGTAAACCGGTTATAGCCCTGATATGCTGTTCGAATTGTGAGGTGAAACATCCTTCTATAGTATAATGTCCTGAATTATGTGGTCTAGGTGCTACTTCATTTATTAATATGTCATCATCTTGTGTTACAAACATTTCAACGCAAAACATACCTACGCCAGAGAAAATTTCCATTACTTGGTGAGCCATATCCATTGCTTTTTCAGTACACTCCATAGATATAGAAGCTGGAACTCTTGTTTCATCTAATATACTATCTTTATGGATGTTTTCCCCTACTGGATAGACTGATATTTCTCCATCTATTCCTCTACATGCAAGTACGGATATTTCTTTTTTCAGATCAACAAATTTTTCTACCATCAAAGGTAATGTTCCGTTTCCTAACTGCTTATAAGATTCTTTTATTGATTCTTCATTTTCTATTACATAATTGCCTTTACCATCATAACCGCCTGTACATGTTTTTAACATCATTGGATACGAGAATTGATGACCTGCTTTTTGTATGTCTTCTATGGATTTTACTGATTGAAACTCTGGAACTGCTATATTATTGTTAAGAAGTGTTACCTTTTGATTGTACTTGTTCTGAATTATTTCTAAGCTTTTTGCAGTAGGGTATATGGTATACCCTTCATTTTCTAATTCTTTTAGAATATCAACATTGATATGTTCGAATTCGTATGTCATTACATCAACTTTTTCTGCCATTGTTCGTATTGCCTTCTTATCATCAAAAGAAGCCAATATCTGTTTATCCGATATACTATGTGATGGGCAAGACTCTGAAGGGTCAAGTGTTATTACATAAAACCCTAACCGTTTAGCTTCTAAAATCATCATCTTTCCCAATTGCCCTCCGCCGATAATACCAATCTTTTTAGAAAGATTATCCATTACGAACAACTCCTTATAGTTTTTTATAAGCATAAAATTATTTTACAAATAAAACGGGAATAAGTCAATAGATTTTCCGAACATTTTTTAATTTTTTATAAAAAACATTCACTTTATTAGGATTTCAACTATATTGATGATGATTTTAATGGTGTATATTTATTATTTATTAAGAAAGAGTATCGTAAACCACTTTTTTATAGTAGTTCATGATACTCTTTCTATTATTGTATATCCAAAAACCATTTAATAACTTCTTTACTTTTTCCTAATTTTTGACTATTAACGATAATACTCATTACTTTAGGAGAATCTCCTACCATAATTTCATTTATCTTGTCATTATCAGATACATCGATTCCATAGATTTTTTCTTTATTATCTTCTTCGCTTTTTAGGCTTATCAGTTTTTCAGATAGCATATCCAAATCTTGTTGGGCTAAGATTTCTTCTAGAGGTAACATATTACCTTGTTTAGCTAATTCTTCAAACTTATCTTTGTCCATAATCATTACATCAAGTTCTTGAGCTTGAACACTCGCTGCAAATTTGGTTTGAGTAGCCATTTCCATTTGAGGGTCGGGACTACCGAGAACAAAAGTATTTACAAAAACTTTTTTGTTGCCCATTTCTTCGGTTACAATCAAATCGTCAAGTTCTTTTTCCAATTCTTCTGTAACATTTGTCATAATGTTGGTACTCATAAAGTTAACACTGACCGCGGGTTTTGGAGGTGGATTGAAAACCCATATATTGAGAAAGCTTGCAATTATACCTATTACAATAATACCTCCAATAATATGTAACTTGTAATATTCCCAAATATAATCTACTTTCTCTTTTCGTGATAACTCTTGAAATTTTTGTTTGTTAGTTTTTTTCATTTTACCTATCACCTATTGAGTCTATTTTTTGTAATTTAATATTAACAACTATTATAACACAAATCTACGCTTCATCAAGGGCTTTATTCAATTCTTCTGTTCCAGGAAGAACAAATCTTTCATCTTCTATTATAGGTATACGTTTTTTATCTTTTGTAATAACCTCTATACAACCAAGTTCACTGTATGGTAATGTAATATCTGTATGTTTACCTGTATAAGCCTCTTCAATATTCGTTTTTCTGAGTATTGATTTTTCATTGTCTCTTGCTATTACTTCTTTTCCATCTGAGTTGTATACAGGATTGTCTTCACTCCACATGAAACATGTATCTCCTATTGCGAAATGAGGTCCGGTTTTTTCTCCAATCAATGTTGGTAGGATATCATTGATCTTATATTTGTTAGCCATAACATAAGCTGTTGTATTGGTTCCTATAGCAAATTCTCCCATAGGCAATGTCTTATTAGGAAGCAATATATTTTCATATATGTAATTCTTATTGTCTTCTGGTTTATCAAAGTTGGTACAAGTATATGAATCAACATATCCATCTTTGAATGTTATTTCCATATTATTGTATTTCAATCCCCATAAGAAAACCTCTTCCACAAAAAGTGTTCCATTAGTACCTTTTAATACTGGTGATGTATATACTTCACCAAGTGGTATATTAACATCAGCTAGACAATTATGGAAATTGGTTTCTTTTTCAGGATTATCGATTTCATGTAATTTAACTAATAAATCAGTTTTGTTTTTTCCTTTTCCTCTTACATGAACATATTCACCTTTGTCTAGTGTATCAATGATTTTTTGCTGAATTTTTTCATATATATCCACATCAAGAGTGTTGACTCTTATGGTTTCATTGAATATATCTTCAAAGTGTTCACCTATTTCTGGAATAGGATATGATACTATTGTAAAACTAGTTGTTTCTCTGGATACATACTTGTTAATAATCTTATTGGTTTTAAGTTTTTCCAGTTTATCTATTTTAGTTTGTTCTTCGTCAAGTCTTATACAGTCTTTCTTAGTTCTTGGGTTAAAAGGTTTTTCTCCAAATCCTTCAAAGAGAATAGTTCCTCCAAATACAGATAATATATCACTATGTTTTTCAACATTTTTTTCATAAATATTAACTTTATGATTGCTGTATTCTTCATCATAGTATAATCCATAATCATATCTATGATCATAATAATACTGTTTATTTATTTTGGTAGAAATTAACAAATGAAATGAATGACTAATGATTGAATTCAACTTAATTTTTTCAAAGTTAGCTATTACTTCTTTTATAATTCTTTCAAAACCAATAAAATATCTTAGTAATACTGACGATTTAATAGTAATATCTTTATTGTCTACTATGAAACCTCTTTGAAAAGCTTCTGTAATAATATCACCCATATACTTGATTTTTTCTTTTGGAATGCTCTTTAGGTATTCTGCTATTTTTATTTCATTATCACCAATGTAAACTCCATATTTAAATAAATACCTCAAATCATCTAGATTCTCATATTTAATCATATTTCCAAGATAATTCACCTGAGGATTAGATACGGATTCTATCTTAAATTCAGTTTTCACGTCACAATATTTCATTGCATCGTCTTTAAGATATTTTATTAATTCATGGGTGGAAATGTTTTCGTTGCCAAGCAAGTGATTGTAAAATTTTATAATTAATTGATTAACTCTGTTTAACATAATGATTCTATGCTGATAAGCGAACTGTATACATTCAATAACTATTGTATGTAGATATGATAGAACTTGTCCAATTTCCAATCCGAACTCAGATATGGCATAGGATGGATTACCATAACAAGTATTATATCTACTAGGTAGGATATCCTCATATAATCTTTCATTATCAACTTTTAATTGTTGGAATGAATTATTTTTGAAGTAATCATCATCGAGTTTTTCTTCATGGTTCGCTATCATAATAATCAATTTACTTAGATGATTGAAATATTGATTATATCCTTCTTTACTTTCTGTCTTGTTTATTATGTCATTGATAATTTCAAGTGATTTTGCATATTCTTTTTTTACAAGTTCATTTTCTTTCATATAATATTCTTTATAATCGAACATATCATTCTCCTTTCATATATGTTTTGATTTTGGAAGTATTGCTATGAGATTATTATAACAACATATTTATTATGAATTTCATAGAAATCATCTGGCTATATTTTCCCGATTATCCCATATATAATTTCTTTTTATATAAGCTATGTAAAATATATTGAAACTTATTTATAAGAAATAATCACATCCAATAAATATTGCATATGACTATTTCTTATTATTCTACAAACAAAAATCTTTTACGATGTTAATTTTAAGCTTCATCAAGTGCTTTATTCAATTCTTCAGTTCCTTGAAGTATAAATCTTCCATCTTTAATTATACCAATACGTTCTTTATCTTTTGTTATAACATCAATTGAAGCAAGTCCGCTATATGGTATTGTTATATCAGTATGTTTACCTGTATAGGCTTCATTAATATTTGTTTTCCTCAATATTGATTTCTCGTTGTCTCTTGCAATTATTTCTTTTCCATCGTCATTGAATACTGGAATATCTTCTCCCCATGAGAAACAAGTATCCCCTATTGCAAAGTGAGGTCCTGTTTTTTCAGTAATCAATATCGGTAGAATGTTTTCAATATTATATTTGTGAGCCATCACATAAGCTGTTGTATTGGTTCCTATAGCAAATTCTCCAATAGGTAGTGTTTCATTAGGGAATATAAGATTCTCATACATATATTTCTTATTTGCTTCAGGATCATCGAAATTAGTGCAAGTATAAGTATCTATAAAACCATCTTTGAATGTTATTTCTAAGTTATTGTATTTATATCCAGCAAGGAAAACTTCCTCAACGAAGAGTGTACCGTTAGTGCCTTTTAATGTTGGTGATGTATATACTTCACCAAGAGGTATGTTGACATCAGCCAGACAGTTATGGAAATTAGTTTCTTTTTCTGGATTTTTCAATTCATGTAATTTGACTAATATATCTGTTTTATTAGTACCTTTTCCTTTTACATGAACGTACTCACCTTGGTCCAATGTATCTATGATTTTCTGTTGTATTTTTTCATATAAGTCCACATCAAGAGTATTGACATCTATAGTAGCATCGAATATATCTTCGAATTGGTCTCCTATTTCTGGAATTGGATAGGATATATATGTAAAACTATAAGTTTCATTTGAAAAATATTTACTAAGTATTTTTTTGTTTTTCAACAAGTAAACTCTTTCTAATTTAGTTTGCTCATCATTGAGTCTGATGCATTCTTTTTTGGACTTAGGATAAAATGGTTTTTCACCAAACCCCTCAAGTAATGCAGGTCCTCCTTGAGCATATAATATTTTTCCATTTTTCTCAACGTATTTTTCGTATACCTTAGTCTTCAACTCACAATATTCCTCATTCAAATATAAAGCATAATCATATCTATGGTCATAATAATACTGTTTATTAGGACTAGTGGATTGTAACTTCGTTAGAGTATGACCATATTCAATATTGGTACTTGTCTCTATACTTATGATTGACTTGAGATTCAATTTTTCAAAATTGGTCATTACTTCTTTCATTACACGTTCAAAACCCACAAAATATCTTAAGCTTACTGATGATTTTATTGAAATGTCTTTATTGTCTCTTATGAATCCAACACGATAGCCTTCTGACATTACATCAGCCATATATTTGACTTTTTCTTTTGGTATACTATTAAGATATTCTGCAATCTTGATTTCATTGTCACTAATGTAGAGTCCGTATTTGAATAAATATCTTAAGTCTGTGAGGTCATCACATTCTATCATATCCACCAGATATGCTCTTTCTGGATTGGCCATTTCATTGATATACATATCAACTTCTTTTTCTACAAATTCTTTTGAATCATCTGATATATATTTCTTAAGTTCATCAATTGATACATTATCATTATTCATCATGTGATTATAGAATTTGATGAATAACTGGTTTACTCTATTCATCATGAAAATTTTATGTTGGTAAGCGAATCTTATGTATTCAAAAACCCTTGTATATAAATATGTCAAGACTTCACCTAAGTCTTCACCAAATTGATTAACTGCGTAACTAGGATTACCATAGCATGTATCATAATTGCTAGGTAATATATCCACATACATCTTATAGTTGTTTTCTTTTAATTGTTGGAATGTATTATTTTTGAAATACTCATCATTCAATTCTTTTTCATGGTCAGATACCATGATTATGAATTTACTCAATGTATTGAAATACTTCCCATAATCTTCTTTACTTTCAGTGTCAAACATTATATTTTTAATAACTTCTATTGATTTTTCATAGTCACTTAAAATAGGTTCATTTTCTTTTAAATAATACTCATTATAATCAAACATATTACTACTCCTTCTATAAATATTTTAATCTATGATTGCTAATGAATCATTCTAATATTTCCCATTGATTAGTCCTTTTTTCTTACCGATTTTTATCGCTACAGTAGATACTATAAATGCTATGAGTACACTTAATAAAACATCTGTAGGATAATGTACTGATAAATAAACTCTTGATAATGTTATAGCAATAGCAAGTATTAGAACTGGAACATATATTTTCCATTGCTTCACCAGATATAATACTACAAATGCAACAGAAAAGCTACTAAGCGCATGCCCCGATGGCATAGAATAACTACTTAGCTGTTTAATAACAATATCCAGATTAAGCGCATCGTAGGGTCTTACTCTCCCTATGGCATTTTTTAATATCAGTTCTCCTATAATAGTGTTTGTGAGTAATACCATAGCTACTATGAAGCCGACTGTCCTATATTTTTTACTAATCATCAATAGGATGCATATAATTATCCAAATGGAGAAATAATCACCTATGCTAGAGAAAAAAGTCATTATGTCATCGAGTATCGGTGTCCTTAAATGGTTAAATATATATAGTATGATATTCTGGTCAACTTGATTAATAACATTAATTATAATCATCACTCTCCTTTTAATGTAAATACCATTATGACTGAATATATCTTTCAATCATTCATGGTCGCTAATTAACCACCGTATTTATTGTTATAATCTTCTAAAGTAAATATAAGCTTTCGGGGCTATTTATTCATATATTATTATGTATTTCATGTTGTACTGATACTAAAATACATATTTGAATTATCTTAACTACCTATCTTGATTCATATGGAATTATTATTATAATATACCATATGCCAATAAGTATATATCTATAGAAACTTAAAAATATAAGAGTTAACCCTCTAACAGTTAACTCTTATATTATACCTTATTTTTATATTCATTTACAACTAATATATATTATCATTTATTATTATTATAAATTTCTTCATGTGATTTATTTAATGTCCCCTCTTTAATATACCGTCTTTTTTTATATAAGTATACTACTCCTATTATTACACAAATTATATAAAATCCACATGCAATAATTGTTTTGATATCATAATTCTCTATCATATATAAACACTCTCCAGTTTACATGATTATTATATTATTTTTTCTTAATATATTTTCTAGTGTCTATAGCTACAGCAATAAGTATAATCATACCTTTAACTATGTATTGAAGGTATGGATCTACACTAACATAGGCCAAACCGAAATTGATTACTTGGAAAATGATAACACCTGTGACTATACCTGCTACTGAACCGACTCCACCCATTAGTGACACACCACCAACTACACAAGCAGAGATTGCATCTAATTCATAACCTAGACCTAAGTTGTTAGTAGCTGACCCTGTACGACCTAATTCAAGGAGACCAGCCATACCATATAGTACCCCTGCTACTATGTATATTATTAGAGTTGTCTTGACAATGCTTACACCTGAAACAGCTGCCGCTTCAGCATTTCCGCCTACTGCAAACATGTTTTTACCTATCCTGGTCTTGTTCCATATGAACCAGATGAATATTATGGATACTATTGCAAATAACATAAGGAAAGAAATATAGAACTCGTCTTTTCCAAATTGAATACTTAACAATTTACCTTGCGCTATGTACTTGAAATCTTCATTCAAGCTAGTAATCGGTGAACCACCTAAAGCATTATAGTAACTGGAAGCAATTCCATATAGTACCAACTGCATACCCAGCGTTGCAATAAATGGAGTGATATGTAATTTGGCAGTCAACCATCCATTTATAAAAGACATAAAAGTTATTACTAGAACTATAAATAAAATAATAAGTGCTATAAACCATCCAGAGGAAGGTAGGTTAGGAAATATCCTTCTGGAGAATTCAGGAGCCTGCATCAAACTAGCTCCTAGTACTCCTGCCAATCCTACCATTCTACCAATAGATAGATCAGTTCCTGCTAGAACAATAATACCACCTACACCAAGTGCAAGCATACATCTTGTTGAGGCTTGAGTAAGTATTGTTGCCAAGCTGCGCCATGATACTATTGAACTGTCTTTTATAATAATTACTATTATCATTATAAGTAGTACAAAATATATTGCATATTTAAGAAGTATTTCACTTACTTTTTTCTTATCTATCTTGATTTTTTTTAATTTTATATCCATGAAATTATATCCTTTCTATATATATTTTGCTGCAAGTGCAAGTACTTCTTCTTGTGAAGTATTAGCTGTTTCGACACAACCTGCCAGATACCCATTGCTCATAACAAGTATTCTATCTGTTATACCGAACAACTCCGGCATTTCAGATGAAATAACTATAACGCTTTTACCATTACAAGCTAATTCGTTGATAAGTTGATAAATCTCATATTTAGCACCAACATCAATACCTCTTGTAGGCTCATCAAGTAGTAATATTTCTGGATTAGTCAATAGCCACTTTCCTATTACTACCTTTTGCTGATTTCCTCCTGACAGAGTACCAATCTTGGTTTTTTCAGATGGCGTTTTTACACTTAGGCTCTCTATAACCCATTTGGTATCCTTTCTTGCTTTCGCTTCTCTAATGACACCCGCTCTGCAATACCTATCTATATTGGAAATAATACTATTAAAATAAACTGATAGACCTCCGAACAACCCTGTTTTTCTTCTTTCTTCAGTTACTAGTGCAAATCCATTTTTTATTGCTTCTCTAGCATTATTATTCTTGACTCTTTTACCATGCAGAAATATCTCACCTGATTCTTTTTTACGTATACCGAATATGGTTTCCAGTAATTCTGTTCTTCTAGAACCCATGAGTCCTGCAACTCCTAATATCTCACCAGTCCTGAGTTCAAAACTGACTCCTTTTACTTTTGGTGAATAGAAAGATTTCAGATCTTTGACTTGTAGAACAATTTCACTTGGCTTATTTTTCTTTTCTGGAAAACGGTTAGTCAGATCTCTCCCTACCATCAACTTTATGATTGTATCTGTAGTAAGATTAGTGGCTAACTCTGTAGCGATATATTTCCCATCCCTCATAACAGTTACTTCATCAGCTATTTCCAATATTTCTTCCATTTTATGGGAAATGTATATTATGCCTACACCTCTAGACTTCAAATTATTTATTATTTTAAATAGATGGTGTACCTCTTTTTCTGTGAGAGAAGAAGTAGGTTCATCCATAACTACAATCTTAGCATTATAGGAAACAGCTTTTGCTATTTCAACCATCTGTGCTTGTGAAACTGATAAATTCTCGATTTTCTCTCTTGGATCAATATCGATATTTAATTCTTCAAATATCTCTTTGGTTTTTTTATACATATATCTCTCATTAACTACTAATCCCTGCATTGGAAAACGTCCCAACCAGATATTATCTACAACTCTAGTCTGTATGACTTGATTAAGCTCTTGATGAACCATTGAAACTCCATTTTCAAGGGCTTCTTTTGGATTTTTGTAATTTATTTCTTTACCTGATACTTTAATTAATCCAGAATCTTTTATAAATATACCAAACAAACATTTCATCAAAGTAGATTTACCAGCACCATTTTCACCCATTAATGCATGGACAGTACCTTCTTTCAAAGCAAAATCTACATTGTCTAGAGCTTTTACTCCTGGGAATTCTTTAGTGATACCTTTCATTTCTAAAACATATTTATTTTGCTCATTCATATTCATCACCGCACCTAAAAGATTAGCAGGCAGGTTATCAATAACCTTACCTGCTTTTTTGATTAATTTATTATCTATTCCATTCCATATGCTTCTTTTGCTATTCCTAAATTATCTTTTGTTATAGGTTGATATGGTATTCTAACTGCTTTTGTTTCATCAAGTTGAAAATCTAATCCTTCTAAAACATCTTTATCTAGAGCGGCATTTATTGCCATTTCAATAGAAACTCTTCCTTGATTTAATGGGTCATTAAGTACAGTTCCAAGCATAATATCCCCTTGTATTAGATCAAGAGCTTCAGGTATAGCATCGACTCCAACAACAGGCATGAACTTATCATCTGAGAAATATCCATCAGCTTTTAATGCTTCTACTACACCTAGTGCCATACCGTCATTGTTACATAGAACCATTTCTATTTTGTCTCCTTCTTTTCCTAACCAAGTTGTCATTAATTCTTTTCCTTTGGTTGCATCCCACATACCTGTTTGCTTTTCTAGTTCATCTACTTCAATACCTTCACTCTTAATATATTCTACAGAATATTTAGTACGAGCTTCTGCATCAGGATGTCCTGGTTCACCCATAATCATTACATATTGCATCTTTCCATCACCATTACGATCCCATTCAGGATGCTCTTTCCATGCCTCTGCTACTAATTTTCCTTGAATATCTCCTGATTCTTTTGATTGTGTTCCTACATACCAAGATTTATCATAATCTATTTTATCTGTTCCATCAGGATATTCTTTATTAATGAATATTACTGGTATACCAGCAGCCTTTGCCTTGTCTGCAATTGTTGGTGCAGCTCCTGGGTCAACTAGATTGATAACCAAAGAATCCACGCCTTTACTGATCATTACATCAACCTGATCATTTTGAACTGATTGGTTATTTTGTGAATCATTCATAATAAGCTCTGCATTACCTTCTGCTGCTGATGTCATAGCATTTCTTGTGTAAGTCATGAAGTTATCATCAAACTTATAGATTGTTACTCCTACTTTTGGTTTATCTGTTGAGACATCTTCAGTAGAATCTTTACCTTCATCACTGACTTGATTATTATCTTTACCTCCTGTAGGTTCAGTTTCTTTATTTTTAGAACCACATCCTACAAATAAACCCATGACTAATACAACTGTCAACAATAATCCCATAATCTTTTTCATAAAACTTCCTCCTTATTGTTAATTTCTAATAAATTATTTGTTTTGTAATTAGTATTTTACCACCTTTTTTATAGCTGTTTTAGTAATTTTTTATTGTAGTTTAGTAATCTTTTACTATTTTATTGTAATTTAATGGTTATTATAGTAATATTTTTATAATATTAGTAAATATTTATGTTTGATAGATTAAGAACAAAGACTCATAAAAGATTTTCAAGAAAATTGAAAGTAGAAAAAAAGCTGTCATTTATTTGACAGCTATTACTATTTTAACTGATGTTCCAATATTAGGTGTACTTTGCACATATAATTTTGCTTTATCATCATACACTAGTTTTAATCTTTGTCTTGTATTATCTAGTCCTATACTTTTACAATATGTTTTAAAATTAGTCTTTTCACTAGATATTTTATTTATACCATCACCGTTGTCAATAATCTCACATGTTAATATATCATTGAATAAAGAAATAAATATCTTAATTTCACCTTTTTGTTTATTTGAAAATGCATGAAAGAATGCATTCTCTACTAGTGGCTGTAGCAATAGTTTAGGTATCAATACCTCTAATGCTTTTTCGTCTATGTAATAAGATACCTGTATCCTTTCTCCATAACGCATACTATTTATTTTGGCATAATTCTTAAGATTATTTATTTCATCTTGAACCGTTACCATTTCATCTGTCTTGGATATTGTATTTTGTAATAGAGCAATAAAAGCATTTATCATTTCATCTACTTTATTATTATCTCCCTGCCATGCCAGATATTTAATTGATGCCAGAGTATTATACATGAAATGGGGATTTATCTGCATCTGTAGGGCAGATAATTCTGCAACTCTTCGTTGCTCCTGTTCTTTCATCAATTTATCAATATAGGATTGAAGCTCCAAAACCATCTGATTGTAAGCAGTACTTAACCTTCTAACTTCATATCCTCCATCTATTGGAACTTGTTGCTTAAAATTAGATTCTGTTGCTACTTCCATTGTATCAACCAATTTAGTTAACTTACTAGTAGTTCTCTTAGTTATTATGAGTATTATAAAACAAGTAAGTAGTGCAATAATTATTGCCAAAAGTATAATACGATGTGTTGATTCTAGATAGACTTTTGATACAATACTCGTATCACTTAATATGACTAGATAAAAGTCCATATCCTGTAAGTATCTAGCTGTCAGTAGATAAGGTTTTTCGTTAAATTGAGTTCGTACATATTTAGAGCTTTTAATTGACTCTTTAACCATTAAAAGTATATCATCACAATCTTTGCCAATGTAATTTTTCATGCTACCTGATAAAACTCGTCCCGTTTTACTTAATATTATTACATCGTTACCCCTTACCATATATTTTTTATATAATGTGCTATAATTTTCTTCTGTAATACTAATGAACATATCTCCAAAAAAAGTATTGTCTATGGGATCTACCAACCCCTTGGTAATTACAATAGATGGTTCAGATGAAGCATATCCATTAAATCCACTAGAAATATAGTGATAAGTATTGGATGGATTTTTTTTATATAATTGATAGAAATCCATTGACATTATTTTTTCTTTTGTTTTTGAAGTAACCCCTATATAATTATCTGTATAGTAGTTAAAATTATTTCCTATGACAAAAATATTGAACATGGTCATTCCATAATTGTAATTAATCCTTTGAAGTTCATTCTGTAAACTATATTTTTTATAAAAAATTTCTGAGGAAGGTAAATGCTCAGTACAATACACCTTCAAGTTATTGTTCTGGCTATATTCTTCCATTAAATTGTATGCTCTATAATTAAGATTTTCAAGTTCATCAACTATCCTATCTCCTATTTTTTGATTAGATGTATTATATGTATTGATGTATAATTTTTCTCCTGTACTTATTGTTACTGTAGCTACCAAAATAGTAGATATTATTAGACTACATAAAGTTACGAATACAATCTTAGTAAATAAAGTCAGCTTAAATGTATCACCTATTTTTCTCTTTAGCTTCATTTCATATACATCCTTCTATATGTCGTAGGTGTATAACCTGTTAATTTCTTGAAAACTTTAGTAAAGTAATTAGGGGAAGAATATCCAACTAATTCACTTACATAGGATATCTGAATAGAAGGGTTTACAAGGAATTCTTTAGCTTTTTGTATTCTCACTCTATTAAGGTAATCATTGAAGCTTTCTTTATAATTATTATTGAAATAGGCTGACAGATATGAATAACTTATATGAAATTCATTAGCAATTTCTTGTAGATTAATTTGTTTCTCATAATTAATATTAATATAATCCAGAATCTGTTTCATCATTTTATCTGTTGTTCCTACTTCAATTAATGATTCAATATATTTTTTAATGTCATTGAAATATTCTATTATGTCTTCTAGAGTTGTAGCGTTAGATATATTATTGAAAAAAATTATTTTTTTAGTATTTACTTCTTCATATTTCTCTTCGTTGATTAAGATAATGTTAAAAAGATTATATATTACATTTTGTACTATAGCTTTTATTTCACTACCTTTTAATCCATTTTGAAACGTCAATTTTTCTAGATAATCTTCTAGATATTCAAGAGCATTAACTGGTTCGGAAGAAGCCAATTGCATAAATTGTTTAGTATCAAACTTTATTTTATTTCTTGTTTTATATGTTTTAAATGAAATACTGATATGTGACTGTTCATAACCATAAAAATGATATTGTGATAAATTCTTAATTTCATCATAAGCTATCAGTAAACTAGCATAAGAACCTATTTCTTCTATCTTCATTAAAAAAACTGTTATTATCTCGGGTTTCAAGCTGTTAGTCAATAAATCCCATTTGTCATTGATTTCATTTATATCTTCTTTATCATGATTAATTATAAAAATATGTATATCTTGTGATTTACCTATGTATATACAAAAAAAATTTGAGAAGATTTGTTTTATCTTATCATTAACTAGATTATTATCAACTGAATCACTCTTTAATTGCTGATATCCTATTATAGTGAACTCTGATTTATTGAAACAATCATTCAATATATGTTCATCTATTACCTTATCTTCCAACATTTTAAGAAGTTGTTCATCCATACTGTTTTTTTCTTCAACAGGACAAACAGGTTTAACAAACTTTTTCTGTAGTGGTATCAATATATCTAATAATTGATTTGCTGTTAAAGTTGGTTTCAAAACATAATCTGCAACCCCATGTTTAAATGCAGTTTTAACATACTCAAAGTTATCATAACCGCTTAATATAACAATTTCAATATTAGGATAACGTTTCTTAATAATCTTAGACAGCTCTATACCATCAATATTAGGCATAACTATATCACATAGAATTATATGTGGATGTATTTTTTCTATCAGTTCTAATGTTTGTGTAGCATTAGTTGCTTCCCCCACAACTTTAAACCCATACTTTTCCCATTCTAGCATATGTATGATACCTTGCCTTAATAGGTATTCATCATCTACAATCATAATTTTACACCATTCCATAGACATTCTCCCTATAACAACATAATAATATCATTATAAAGTTTATGCCTAGATTTTACAAGACATCTAGGCATAATGTATTAAATACTTATTATTATTTAATTATTATTATCAATAATCCAGACAGAATACTTTTTTTAATTCGGTTAAAGTGTCTGCTGCTATATTTCGTGCATGTTCACTTCCTGTTTTCAACATAATCAATAATTCTTCTTTATTCTTTTCTAATTGCTTTCTTCTTAATCTTATTGGACTTAATTCTTCATCTAAGACTTCAATTAATCTTTTCTTAATTGTAATATCACCTAAACCGCCTTTTTCATAATGCTGTTTCAGCTTCTCTACCTCATCTTTTCTAGTATCAAATGCATCTAAATATTTGAATACGACATTTCCTTCCACATTACCTTTATCTTCTACTCTGATATGATTAGGATCAGTATACATACTCATTACTTTTTTTATTATACATTCTCTGCTATCACTAAGATATATTGCGTTATTAAGAGATTTACTCATCTTAGCTCTTCCATCAATTCCTGGTAATCTTTGAACACCTGAAAGTAATGGTTTGCATTCTTTTAGGATATCTTTATTAAAATGATTGTTTATTCGCCTTACTATTTCATTCGTCTGTTCAATCATTGGAAGCTGATCATCCCCAACTGGGATTAAATTAGCTTTGAAAGCGGTTATATCCGCTGCCTGACTAATCGGATAACATAAAAATCCAACGGGAATCTTATCATTGTATCCTTTTTGCTTCATTTCCGCTTTTACCGTTGGATTCCTTGATAACCTTCCAAGATTAACGAAATTCATATAATACATAGTAAGCTCTGCTAATTCTGGTACTAGAGATTGTATGAAAAAAGTATTTAATTCTGGTTTCAAACCAATAGATAGATAATCTAGCATTACTTCTATAACATTATCTCTTACTTTTCCCGGATTAAGTGCATTATCTGATAATGCTTGTGTATCTGCTATCATAATAAAACTTTTATCATATTTCCCTTGTATGGAGACTCTTGTCTTTAATGATCCAACATAATGTCCTATGTGAAGTTTACCTGTGGGTCTGTCTCCTGTTAGAATAATATCCATAATAATTTCCCACCTTTTTAAAACATATAATTTATAGATTGATTGGCTTGTTATTTGCTTTCAAATAATCTTCTATTGCTTCAACGTCCTTATCTCCTCTACCTGACAAATTCACTATAATAATTTTATCGTCATCAAGAGTCGGTGCAAATTTCATAGTGTATGCAAGTGCATGTGAACTCTCAATAGCAGGTATTATTCCTTCTGTTTGAGATAGATATAAAAATGCATTGACTGCTTCATCATCTGTGATAGATACATATTTAGCTCTACCTGTTTCTTTTAGATAAGCATGTTCAGGTCCGACTCCTGGATAATCAAGTCCTGCTGATATAGAATAAACTGGACACATATTACCTTGCTCATCTTGAATATAAAGAGTATTCATACCATGAGCAACCCCTTCTTTTCCAAGAGCCATAGTCGCAGCATGATAATTTGTATCAATCCCTTTTCCAGCAGCTTCAACACCTATAAGATTAACTTCTTCATATTGATTGAACTCATGGAATAAACCTATTGCATTACTTCCTCCTCCTATACAAGCAATACAATAATCAGGAAGTCGTCCTTCTTTTTCTTTAATCTGTCTTAATGCTTCTTCGCCTATTATTTTTTGAAATTCACGAACCATAGTTGGATATGGGTGTGGTCCGACTGCTGAACCTAATAAATAAAAAGTATCTTCTATTCTTTCAACCCATTTTTCAATTGCCTCATCAACCGCATCACTTAGAGTTCTTGTACCTCTTGTGACTGGTGTGACTTTTGCACCTAATAATTGCATTCGGAATACATTAAGTTTCTGTCTCCTAGTATCTTCTTCTCCCATGAAGATTTCGCATTCCATATTGAACATAGCTGCTGCTGTAGCTGTTGCAACTCCATGTTGTCCTGCTCCAGTTTCAGCAATTATTTTTTTCTTACCCATTCTTTTGGCAAGCAATATCTGTCCTATGGCATTATTTATCTTATGTGCTCCTGTATGATTAAGATCTTCTCTTTTCAGATAGATTTTAGCTCCACCTAGTTTTTTAGTCATGTTTTCTGCATAATATAATGGAGATTCTCTTCCAACATAATCTTTCATATAATACATATATTCTTTTTTGAATTCTTCATCTTTCATAGCTTCATTAAAAGCTGTCTCCAATTCATTTAAAGCATTGATTACTGGTTCTGGTACATATTGTCCTCCAAATTTTCCAAATTGATGTTTCATAATTCATCATCCCTTCTAATAATTTTTGAATTTAATATAATGCATCTAACTTTTATTCGATGAGATGTATCTAAAAAGGCAATAAAAAAACACTTCATCCATTATTGGGACGAAGTGTTACTCGCGGTACCACCCAACTTCAAACACATATTAATAGGTTTTGTAGCTATACTCAAAAAATGTTCCTAAAAAACAAAAAATCCCCGTCTTTATTAGGACGAAGTTACATTTCGCTATGCCACCTATTATGTGCTTAACTTTTTCAGATACTAACATATCCTATCCTTATAACGTAGGAAAAACGGTATTAGCTACTTGCAACAAACGTTCACCATACTTCTCATGAATCCATTCAGAATCATTGTTAATATCAGGATTCCACCATCCCCGATTCTCTATAATTACAAACAATTCCTACTACTTTCAATCATCGAATTTTATTATTAAATTAGTATTAATTATATAGCAATAAATCCATATTGTCAACCCCCATTTGTGAATCATTGGGGACGGACCTTTTTGATTCAAATTTATAATAAATATTTAGTTACCTTTTTCAAATGGCTCATCCTAATTTATTAATTAAATAACCTTCAAAAATATTGTCAATCGTAAAAAAATGAATCAAAAAGGTCCGTCCCCATTGATTCATTTTGCTTTTTGTTTTATGGTATGACCGCAGTATGGGCAAAAGATTATACCTTTATCAAATTCACTTAAATTACTCGCACAATAAGGACAATAATTTAGATTTGTACTGGCTTTATCTTCTTTTCCCATAAAACGGATAATATCTTCTGTTTCCCCTATTCTTTTCAGACTATCTTTCAATGTAAACATTGATAATGGTGTATGCAAAATACCATCTACACTATCTTCTATTTTTTCGTATCTAATAGAATTACTTGAAGATAGTAGACATTTGCTTTCTGGCAAACTATCTTTTATATCTTTAATTAACTTATCACCCTTTGTTTTCCTCATAATATAATTGACTATAACAATATTAGGTTCAAACTGTTCAGCTTCGTACAACGCATCAAACTCATCAGCAAGTTCAACATCATAACCTAGATTATTCAACATATCTTTCATTATAAGACTTTCAAATCTAGAATCATTGACAAGTAGTGCTCTTTTTTTCACATCAATCAGCTCCTGTTTGATTCAAAAAATATAATAACTACTATTAATACTCACATACTTATAGTATATCACAGATAGCTTATTTTTATTATAAATTTATTTGATTTAAACAATTTTACTAAGCAGATTTACAGCTTTTTCAATATTATCATAATCGATTCCTCTATATGATAAAATAATAATAGGTTTGTCTTTACATCTTTTTACAATTGTATATTCTGCAATACCAGATAGCAATATTTCATTGTGCAATGCTTTTTCTATTATTTGTTTCTCTGATAAATCAGTATTTATGTTAAGCACCATATGAAGACCTGAGTCAATTCCACCGATATCTACTTTATCTCCCATGTAATTCTTTATAGCTTGAATTAATAGTTGATTTTTTTTGGCATAATTTTTTTTGAGCTTTCTTATATGTTTTTCAAACATGCCTTCTTTCATAAATGACGCTAAAGCTAATTGCTCTGTTTTAGATGTTGTCTGTATATATCTGTTTTTGCTTTCATTATAAAGGTTAATTAACTTATCAGGTAAAATCATGTAACTTATTCTTATTGAAGGTACCAATATTGTAGAAAATGAACCTAAGTAAATGACATTTTCATTTTTATCGAAACTCTGCATAGAAGGAATAGGTTTACCCGAATAACGCAACTCACTATTATAATCGTCTTCAATGATATAACCTTTATTTTCGCTCGCCCATTTTAGAAGTTTAATCCTCTGATCTACACTCATAACAGTACCAGTAGGAAATTGATGAGATGGGCTGACGTAACATAATTTTGTATTAGATTTTTTTAAAACATTCAGATCAATTCCATCTTCTCTTACTGGTATAGGAATTATATTAAAACTATTATGCATAAAAATATTTTTGGCTCTATTAAATCCAGGGTCTTCAAAAGCACATTCATTAATATTAATTTTTTTCATTAACGTGCTAAGAATATTAAGTAAATACTGTACACCACCACCAATAATCACTCTATTGGTATTAGCAGATACCCCTCTTGATCTCCTGACATATTTAACAATCTCATCTCTTAATTCTAACTCCCCTTGCACATCAGTTACTGTATACAATTTTTTGTAATCATAACTAAGTACTCTGTTCATATATTTTCTCCATAAATTAAAATCGAAGTTATTTTCTTCCACATATTCATTTTTAAAATCATATTTAATCATTTTTTTAACTCTTTGTTCTCTCACTGATTCATATGTATCCTTTTTACTTGTAACAAAAGTCTTATCAAAAGAACTTGCATAGTATCCTTTTTGAGGCAAACTATATAGATACCCTTCTACCGATAATTGCTGATATGCGTTTTCTATAGTAGTTTTACTTATATCAAGACTATTTGCTAATTGCCTTATAGATGGAAGCTTTTCATTTTTAGCAATTCGTTCATTAAGTATTTCATCCCTGATATATTCATATAACTGTACATACAATGGTCTGTTTGAATCAATATCTAAATTGGGAACTAAATCTATCATATAACCACCCTTTCAATAACTGTCCCTTTTGTTTTACTTAAAACTGTCACTTTCAAAATATACACCCATACTATATAGTATATATAAAATTAGAAAAAAGGCAAGGTGACAATATGAAAAATACATATCTAGGAAATGATGATATCAGGAAATTAACTTATACAGGCTTAATGACTGCTATCGTTCTACTAGCGACACTGGTAATAAAAATCCCTGTATCATTCACTAACGGATACATTCATCTTGGAGACAGCATGGTATTTTTAGCAGCTATTCTATTAGGATGGAAATATGGAGCATTTGCTGCCGGAGTTGGATCTGCTTTAGCAGATGTAATAGGAGGATATGCTCATTGGGCTGTACCTACTTTAATAATAAAAGCTTTAATGGCTATAATAATTGGAATATGTGCAAGTGAAAAATACAGGAAAAAAATGTATATCATTTTAACTATAATTTTTGCAGGTGGTTTTGCAGTATTTAATCTAATACTAAAAAATATACTAACAAACAAAATAATATTAGATTCATCTAATATCACTAGCAATCTTCTAACTGAATTAGAATTAAATTCTACAGAAGAATTAATTAATCTTTCCAGCAGAGTTGAAACAACACTTTTTGTAATAACTATCTTAATACCAATAATAATTTTAGTCTTATCTTTGTTAATATCAAAACTAAATAAAATAAAATTCAAACCCGCTTATACTTTCGGATTTGTAATATCTGGTACTTTCATGGTATTCTGCTACTATATAGCATCTTATATATTGACCGGCAATTATATAGTACCAATATTCTCCATACCATTGAACATGATACAATTTATAGTTGGTCTTGTTATCGCTCAACTTATTGTCATGGGACTTAATAAAAGTAAATTATCAATTCCTTTACAATGTTTTTAGAATAAGAAAAACTGCCTTGTAATAATCTGATTCAGACTATAATCGCCTAATCAACTTTATTACAAGACAGTTTTTGAATTGCATATAATTATGTAACCTATCCACTAAATCCATATATAATAACCATTACATGAAATAACATTAATATTAAATTTATTACCATGCCTATATGTGCGAAAGTTTTAAAAGTATCTTTTTTCATTTCTCCCATAATTCCATATATAACACCCACTATACAAGCAATAAATCCTATCATTTCCATAAGTCCTATTGCCAAAACTATGTTATAAGTCCTATCAGCGAAAGCCGATATACCAACAGCACCTAAAAACAAAACTAACGATACAAGCCCTAAAATAAAGGAAACTATTCCAAGTCCAGTCTGTTTTCTATTATTTAATCTTAATGTGATTTTCTTATCTTCCATACTATCATTCCTTTAATCCATAAACTAATATTATTGCTCTATCATGATTATTTTTGAATATGTAAATATTTGAATCCATAATAAATATAATAACATATTTTATAAATTAAATATCCTAGAAATCCTCCAACAGTATTAAGTATAATATCATCTACATCAAAACTTCCAACAGCAAAATGATACTGAAGAACTTCTACCAATAGACTCATTAATCCACTTAACAAAATCATGATAATCAAATGTCTTGTTTTCCTAAGTAAAACAGGTATAAAAAACCCGAAAGGCATAAAAGCTACTATATTACCGAAAATATTTCTCATTATGGTATTAGTTCCACTATACTTAATATAATTTTTGATAGTTTTAAAAAACTCTAGATTATAACCTTTAACACCTGTAACTCTACCATACTTTTCATCTAAAAAAAGTACATTGATTAAAAACATCAAATATATAATAAAAAGAATAAAGCTAATTATTCTAAAAAATCTCTTAAAATCTTCTGAAGCATTATTACTCATCATAACCCCCTAAAAATATTCTGGTCAGTAGTCATTCAAATTTTATTATATCACATACATGCACTATAAACTAGGTAATTTTTACATAATTGGTTACTTATTAGTTACTTACTCTTTTTTACCACTCTTGATTTTATCTCTACACCTATTAAAATAAAAACCGGTAAAATAAACTGCATTAGAATTGCCAAATAATTGTAATAATGAACATGATTTTCCATTTCAATTATACTTGTAACAGTAGTAAGAGATATTATAAAAGTTATAATACATAATGGAGTAACAATAAACCTATAGTCTTTCAATTTCAATATGGATGCAACCCCTTTACATCCAGCCAATAAATAGATACATATCTTTATGAAACCAGCCAAAATAAAAATTATTGCTATTACAGATTCGATTCTCTGCAATATATCTCTTATATTTATCCTGCTCACTGCACTATATATAGGAAAATAACTACTAGTATAAGCAAATTCTCCCAGACATAGATATGCACTTACATGAGAACTAAACATTATCACTCCGCCCAATAGTATCCCTATCAAAAATATTCTATAGATATTTTTGGTTTTACTAATACTTTTAACATTTATTATGAACATAAAGGTAAAAATCTCTGCAAATGGAAAAGTTATCATCTCAAAAGCTCCTTGTACTACTGGCTTAATGCCATTAGCTAAAACAGGTTCTAAGTTAAATGATTCAACCATTGATAACATAAGAGGTATTGTTATTAATATTATAGGATATATGATTTTAGTGAAAAATTCTGACCATCTCCCTAACACCTCCAACCCTCTCTTAAGACCAGCAATAACTAATACTATTACACAAAAAGCTATTACGGATACAGGTGTGTTGAGTAACCCAATAACACCAGTAAATAAAATAAAAGTACTTAATACTAGAGCCCCTACGTAAAAGCAATATAGTACATATAATATACTTATGATATTACCAATTATATTACCAAAAACTTCTATAAGAATTCCATATAAATTCTTATCTGGATATCTATCCATAATTCTAGCGTATATAAGAGAAATTAAACATGAAATCACAATAGCTACTAGTATCGCTATCCATATGTCAGATTTAGCTCCTTTTATAGGACCTATGACAAATGACTCGGATAGCATTATTAATATAATCATACATATGCATTGTCGTTTTGATATAACTTCTTCCATTATAAATCCTCATTTCCATTGCATTCCTTTATTTTTGATATCATATTATTTTTTCAATAATCATATCTAATCCTTCAGAGATTTTAGGAATTTTTACTCCCACACCATATAAAGTCATCAATACAAAAGCTGTTGTGAAGAACAAAACATAAATAGTAAGCTCTTTCTTAGTATTATTCTTTTTAATTGGTACAATTTCAGTAATACCAATTACAGTAAAAATTATAATGACAATCAAAATATTTAAATACATAAACTCACCTGTCTTTTTTTAACTCTTAGCTATATTCTTTTTTCTATTTCTCTTCTTTGATATTAATTTTCCTCTAATATCCATATACCACCACGGAGCTCTGATATAAGTATCCTTAATACCACTCATACTTTGCATAGATTCAACACTAAGCATATAGGGAATTCCAAAACTCCTTATAGAAAAAAGATGTAATGTTAAAAATATAACTCCGAAAATATATCCATATAATCCTAAAACAGACGCTAGAATTACAAATGCAATCCTAATCAAAATAGTTGAATTAGCCATCTTGGGTAGTAAAAAATTAGATATACCAGTAATTCCTATTACTATTATCATAGGCTGACTTACCAGTCTCGCTTCTACCGCTGCTTCTCCAACTACAAGTGCACCTACTATACTTATTGCAGAACCACTATATTTTGAAATTCTGATTCCTGATTCTCTTATCAGTTCAAAAATTATAATCATAATAAACGCCTCTAAAGATGTAGGAAAAGGTATACCTTGTCTAGCTTCATAAATACTTAATATTAATGGTGTCGGTATTAATTCCTGATGATAATTAGTAAGAGCAATATAAATTGCAGGAACACTTGTAGTAAGGAAAAAAGCTAAATATCTAAGAAGTCTGTTAAAAGTAGCATAATAAAAATTCTGATAATAATCCTCATCAACTTGAAAATATTCTAAGAAAATAAATGGGGTAGTAATAACAGAAGGTGATCCATTACATACAATTGCAACTCTTCCCTCCAGTAATTTCCCACATACTGTATCTGGTTTCTCCGTAGAAAATAATGTTTTGAAAATAGACATTGGTTCATCAGTTAAAAATTCCTCTATATATCCCGAATCTAATATACCATCTATATCTATTTTATTTAGTCTTTTTTCTATTTCCTCTACAATCTCTTTTTTTGCAATTTCTTCTATATAACATATACACACTTTTGTCTTAGTTATAGTTCCTATCTCGAAAAATTTCACTTTCAACTGTTTTGAGACTATTCTTCTTCTTATTAATGAAATATTAGTATAAATAACTTCATTGAATCCTTCTCTTGGACCTTTGATTATTGTTTCAGAAATTGGTTCATTAATAGCTCTAGCTGACCAATCAAGCGTGTTTAATATAGCTCCTACTGCAAACCCATCAATAAAGAATATACTTTTGCCTATATATAAATTTTCAACTAAAGTATTAAAGTCTGTAGATTTTTCCACTTCGTTAACACTCACTACTTTATTAATGATAAAATCCATATATTCTTCAGTATTTTCCATTTTTTCTAATTCAGCATTCATTATTGGTCTTAATATGTTTTCTGACATTATCTCATCATTAACCATATTCTTAATGTAAATAATGCACATTTCCCTTTTACTTGTTTTGTTTTGAAATGATCTATATACAATACTATCATCGTCTTTAAATTCTCTCTCAAACCATTTAATATTATATCTTATATTTTTGCTTATATTATTCATATTCAATTCTCCAGTTCTAGTATTTATCTATTTCTATTGATTTAGATGATAAAGCTGATCTTTCTATATAAACATCTACATTAGTTTCAACTGAAACACTTGGAAAAATATCATCCCAATTTTCTTTAACCTTTTTCCATTCTTTATTGTTTTTCCTTTTTAGCAAATCACCAAAACCGAATATATCTGATTTATAATCTTTTTGGACATGAGTAATTAATTCTTGTATACCTTCTTCTATGGTTTTCTTCGCATAGTCTTCCACATCTTTTCTATCTTGTTCATTAAGAATATCTAGATAATTACTCATTTCATTTATCGCAACATTACAATTAACATCAATCTTCATTGTTATTTCATCTCCATCTACTATTGGAGTAATCTTGGTTTCATTAAATAATATTTCAAGAGATATATGTCCAAGTGTTTCTTCAAAAAAATACTCCATCGATAATGGTTGATTTTTTATCTCATCATCAATAAAAAGATAATACAATGTTTCATCTTCCGTTAATTTTCCTACCATTTTAGAACCTTTAAAGACTGCAGTTCCACCAATTGTATGTTGCAATTTTCCGTCATCATGGGATTCATCAAGTCTAATTAGTGGAATAGCAGGTTCAAGTCCTTTTTTAGTCAACTTATCAATGACATTCCATACAGTAGTAGATTCAAATGTACCTATTCCTTTTTGATTTCTGAATGAATCATTTAATCTCATACTGGCAACATCTGTAGATTCATCAGAAAACATTTCTTGTGCTTCACAACCATCTGTTATTAAAATATGAACATCAGGTCTATATTCACCATCTCTCATAGTGTAATCCAATATTTCTGTAATTCCGTTTAATGCTAATTCTTGACTGATAATAAGTATTTGATTATGAGCTAAATAAGTTTGTTTACCATTCTTTTCAATTATTTTCCTAATTGCTCTAAATAGTGTATTACCATCATCTTGCAAGACTCTACTTTTTAATTGACCCTCTTCACTCTCAATATCTACAATTTCATATGTGACAAGATATTGACTCTGGGAGAGTTGATCCACTTCATCAGATGGAATGATATGCGAATCTATAGCTAGACCTAATACTATTTCTACTTCTTCTATTTCTCTATAATCCCAACATCCAACAAGAATAATACATGTAATGATATATACTAAAACGAATCTCGATTTCTTCATCATATTTCATTCCTTATATGAATAAACTTTTATACACTTACTAAATATTATCCCATTATCTGTTTCAATTATTCTATATTGACTAATTATGAAATCATATCCATATAAATGTTTCAATATAACCATATGACATATAAGAAAACCAAAAATCAAAAAACTGCTAAATAACAATAATTAGTTATTTAACAGTCTTTAATGTATAACAATCTATATTATATAAAATTAAATTTGTAATTATAAATAAATTTATTATTTATTGTAACACCTATATAGACAAGTACATATACTAAATTAGGACAACATATATTAGACTTAATTGCTAATCAATTACTCAGGCAAGTAAGACTTGTCTGAAAAATCCTCCTCAGAATTATAAGTAAGGTACAGTATATCTGTGCCTTACTTATTAATAATAAGTTCTATCGCACAATAATGATTAATTACATCATAATTAATCAATCTATAATTCTGGTACTTAATATCATATTCTATAATAACATCATCTTCAACTTCATAATCCCCCAAGTAAATTTCTGTTCTGAAATCAGTTTCTTTCTCAACGTGTATTTCTTTTTCTGGTACATATTCACTTATCTCTTCTGTTTCTTCATCAAACCAAATTGTCGATACTTTCTTATTAACAGGCACTATACCTACATCATAATTAATTAGGTACTTAAGAGTACCAGCAAGTCTTAATTTAGAAGTGTGATTAAAATCATTTTTTATTAATTTTTTATCATTTATAAAAACAGCTAAGACTATGTTTTTAATTTCTACGATTTCATCTTCATAATTATCTATTTTGAGTTTATCTTCAAACTGTAAAAACTTAGATATCTTAGTACTAACTTCCTGCTCTTCAACATCTATCTTAACAGTTGAATATTTTTCTCCTACTCCCCGAATATAAACCTTTATTACAAATTCCTCTGTACCAATAAAATTGATATCAGGTATATAAGACCAATAACCATTGGTAGTCAATTCAATTCTCCCGTTTTGAGGTTCTTTTTCTAATACACAACTAATCTCGTCTCTAGATAAATTTTTACCGATGACTCTACCATCCATCCTTGACCCTTGGTTCATTGATAAATTACAATTATATACTCTTACTTTCTTATCCAACTTATCACCCCTCCAGCACTTTATATATTATATGCTTATATAGATTATAAGTTGTTGATATAGTTAAAGTAATTTAATATTAATCAATTAACTGGTTTCTAACATTAAGAAGTATTGAACCAAAGATTATTGATATAATCCCAACTGCTATACCAGTTACTATTGAAATAATTCCTAAACATATTCCAACTTTTCCAGCACCACTAACTTTTTTGTATAATTTATCACTGTATTCAATCATGATTATTTTCTCCTTTCGCAACTATCTATTCTGTAGTCATTATAACACTTATATATTATATATTTCAATATAATTGAAATACATAAATTCAAATTATTTTTATTTTATTAACCTAGTAACCCTTTGTCCTAAATAGACATATATTGTACTAAGTTAATTATTAGGTGGTGACTTTGTGCAAAACAAAAAAACATCATACATTAGACTACTTCACGCGTCCCCAAAAGCACCAGCAGTTGATATTTATGCAAATGGAGACAATATTTTAGCAGATGATCTATCATATGGAGAATTCACACCATATCTTCCAGTTATGCCTGGAAGTTATACTATCGACGTATATCCTGCTAATAATTCAGATATGCCAATTTTAACTAAAGAATTAGATGTTCCAGAAAAAACAATAGCTACCATTGCAGCTATTGGAGAATTACCTAATCTAGAATTATTTGTAGTAGAAGACCCACAAGAATCTATACAACCAAATACCAGCAAACTAAGATTTATTCACCTTTCACCAGATGCTCCGGCAGTTGATGTTGTAGATCAAGATGGAGCAATACTATTTAAAGATGTAAGTTATAAAGGTATTACCGATTATATGAGTTTATTACCTAACACTTATACCGTTCAGATAGTACCTACTGGAACGAAACAATCAGTTCTATTCGTACCTAATATACGATTACTTCCTGAAGCTTTTTACTCATTATACGCAATTGGTCTAGTAGAAGGTGATCCATACCTTGAACTTCTAATACCATTGGATGGAAACTCTTATATCGAGACATAGAAAGTGTGCAAATGCACACTTTTTTTCTATTCCTATAAAACCCAAAATTAAATTTTGTTCACATAATTGTATTGTTAAGTCATTAATTGATTAATAATGTTAAACAGTATATAATACACTTAATTTGATTAAACTGTAATAAATCTTTATAATATATTTATTGATGATTCAACTTTCCCACCTTTAATTTAATGCAGGTAAATACTATTTCTATTTGGAGGCTATTATGAAATATATTAAAAATTCATTTACAAAAAACAAAATTATCTTATTATTAATCATAACCTTATTGATATTCATATCTAGTACTATAATCTTACATAACAGATATAACAAATTAAAAAACCAAACACTTGACCATATTAATAATGAATGGTACCAATTGAATAGAATGTGTGAAATTATTGATAAGAATTACATTAATAGTAACTCTAAAGAAGCTGCTTTATATAGAATGTTCGTTAATCAATTATGTTATAATTTTACTCCCACTGTTATTACAGATGACCTATCAGTTAATATGAACCGTCTATTAATCGAAGCTTATGACCCACTTTTCAAAAATCTATCGTATGAAGATGAAGTGATAGACACTGATGAAGCATTGAAATTATTAAAAGAAATGAATAATTTCCTTTACTCCATTAGTCATAAAATAGTTACCAGTGAAAATATAGAATGGCTTATAAAAGAATCATCAAAAGAACATATTGACTTAAATGAAAACGTCGAGAATTTTACAATTGAATACATTCAACTAGTTGACGATTATTTTAAACAAGATACATCAATTAACTGATAACAAAAAAGCTACATTTGTATTAAATAAACAACAATGTTTCTACTATATTAAGAGCATCATAGGTTAGCATTTTATCTCCCCTAGTAATGCTCTTTTTAAAATACATTGAATTCCGCTATATCTTATATGATTTTATTTACTATGAAATTATCTTCTACCAATTCCCAGTTCTGTGGAGTTTCTCTTCCCAACACCCAATAGAAGAAACCTCTTAAACCTAATTCCTTAACTAAATCAAACTTAGCTTGAAGACTTCTAGCATCTTCAAACCATACTTCATGTTGTTTTCCTTCTTCATCAGTATATGTTAAAAACGGTGATTGTGATTTCTCATCATATTGAATCTCTACATTATATTTATTTGCTAATTCTGGTCCTTGGGTAAATCCAATAGCTTTTGCAAATTTACCTCCTTCAACATAAGGCAGTGTCCAATCGTAGCCATATAAAGGTATACCCATCATGATTTTGTCTTCATCAATATTATCTAATGCATATTCCATAACTCTTCTCACTTCATTTATTGGAGCTACCGCTCTTGGAGGTCCTCCTGACCATCCCCATTCATAGGTCATAATAAATATGAAATCCACTATTTCTCCAATAGCCTTATAGTCATGCCCTTCGTACAATATACCTACTTGGTCATCTCTAATTTTAGGTGCTAAGGCAACTGATAAAGTATATTTTTCATCTTCATCTTTCAATCTTTTCTTGGCTTTCTTCAAAAAATCAATATATGGCTGTCGATTTTCTGCTCCAAGGAATTCAAAATCAAAATCAACTCCTAGATAACCTTTTTCTTTCATAGTGGCAATGATTTCATCCAATAACTTATCTTGTACTTCTTCATCATTCAGTATAGCTGTCGCTGTGTCAATACTGAACCCACCATCATCAATATTAGTTATTACCATCAGTGGTGCTACTCTCTCACTATAAGCTGCATTTATTACTGGTTCTACACCATCTAGAGGTGTCAACATTCCATCTTCATTAACCTGATAACTGAATACGTTGATATATGTTAGGCTATCCCCAACCTCTTCCACATATGCCGCCGAATCTTCACCTGTGATTTCAAGATCAACATATGCTGCAACTTCCACTATAGGCTTCTCAGGACTAGGTATAAATATCCTAGTACCAACTTTCAAATCAGATGGATCCAGATAATCATTAGCTCTTTGAATAATATATACTGTAACATTATACCTTTTACTTATAGAATATAAGCTATCTCCCGGTTTAATAGTATAGAATAATCCCGTTGTGGGTATTAATAATGTCTGACCTACTACAAGATTAGCTGGATTGTCTAGCTGATTTATCTCAATAATATCACTAACAGGTATATTATATAATCTTGCGATTCTGAAAAGGGATTCTCCAGGACTTACAACATGTATTTGCATATAATCTTTCCTTATTTTACTCTTAATAAATTATATTCAATACATCAATAATAAGTTAATATATTCAATTGTTCTGAAGAGATATATGATCTCCTTTTGACATATCAACCTGATATCCTGCTGATTTTATCCTATTTTCAATGCAATGTCTACACTGAGCGGCTTCATCCCCAGTACATATTTTACCATCATATAATGAATATTTTTCTCTTACACCAATTGGTGATAAATTAGGCATAACGACATTTGCCCCTGCTTTTAGTCCTTGTTCCCTTCCTTTGGGATCAATTGAACCTAATGCAGTAGTTGCTGGTAACAATACTTCTGGAAGTATAAGTCTGATTAACGATAATAATATACATGTTTTATCAGCTGTCCCTGCTTTTTCATTAGCTAATGGTGTATCAGATTGAGGCATAAAGGGTCCTATACCTACCATATGGGGTTGTAATTCTTTTAAAAAGACAAGATCTTTTACAAAATCTTCATTAGTTTGACCTGGAAGTCCAACCATGAATCCTGCTCCTATTTGGTATCCTATATCTTTTAGATCATATAAGCATCTTATCCTATTATCATAGCTCATGTTTGGATGTAATCTATCATACAGTTCTCTAGAATTAGTTTCATGTCTTAAAAGATATCTATCTGCACCTGCATCAAAATACTTTTTATAGGTTTCATAAGTTTTTTCCCCTATAGATAATGTAACAGCAACATCATCAAAGGATGATTTTATTGTTGATACTATATCCATAATTCTTTCATCTGTATAGAAGTTATCTTCACCACCTTGCAGAACGAAAGTCCTATAACCCAGTCTATAACCTTCAGCACAACACCCGATTATTTCCTCTTTACTCAATCTGTAACGTTGTGCCTGTCTATTACCTTTTCTAATTCCACAATATTTGCAATTGTTCTTACAGAAATTAGTAAATTCTATAAGACCACGCATATAAACCTTATCACCATAGATATGTAATCTTGTTTCATCGGCTTTTGTATGTAAGTACTGCTTATTTTCATTATCCATATTATTGAGTAATAGTAATAACTTATCAGGAGATAAATTATTACTATCCTTAAGTTCGTCTATTAATTTTTTCATATCAATCTCCTTATTATGCTAATTCTTAAGTAAATCTTTGATTACCTCTGATGCAATAATCAATCCAACAACTGAAGGAACAAATGAAATGCTTCCAGGAGTCTGTCTTTTGATCTTAGTTGACTCAGATTCGTTATTATTAATTTCAATATCTTCATTAATAATAGGCTTCAATGGTTTTTCTTTAGAATAAACTACCTTCAAGCCATCTATACCTCTATTTTTCAATTCTTTTCTCATAACCTTAGCTAGAGGACATACTGAAGTTTCATATATATCTGCCACTTCAAACATGGCAGGATTAAGTTTGTTACCTGCTCCCATACTACTAATAATAGCTATATTTCTTTTTTTACAACGTTCAATCAAATCAAGTTTAGAAGATACCATATCAATAGCATCCACAACATATGAATACTCATCCGACAATAATCTATCTGCACTACTAGCATTGTATAACTCTTTATAGGTTGTAACAACAGCTTCATCATTTATAGACAGTATTCTTTTTTTCATGACATCAACTTTGGATTGTCCTACAGTATCAAGTGTTGCATGTAACTGCCTATTAATATTGGTTACACATATATCATCATCATCTATTAATATTATTTCTCCTACTCCGCACCTTGCTAATCCTTCAATAACAAATGTTCCGACACCGCCAACTCCAAACACGGCTACCTTACTATTTTTTATTTTTTCTAATCCTTCTCTACCAATCAACATTTCTGTTCTTGAAAAAGCATGTATCATTTCAACACCTCTAACTAGTATTTTTATGTATTACTTCATTATATATCTATATCTTGATAAGGTAATTTTAACTTAATATTTTATAGAAATCAATTAATATATTTATCCACTTTTTAGATTATAGCCTTTATCAATGAATATATAATCAAGCATGTCCCAATAATTCTTATCTGATAAATATAGATTATCGAATTTATATTTACAATGTATACCTGTTTTTTCAATGTCTATAACTAAATCTTCATATGAGAAATAAAAAGTCTTCTCACATACTTTATATTTAGCATAATCGCTTATATCTATAGCATAATTATCGCATAACCAATCAATTATTTTGAAAAAATAACTTTTTACTAATGTCTCTCTTGTCTTTATCAGACTATAGATTATATTGAAATTATCATCTTTAGTCATGTATTTGAGATATTTAGGTTTTAAATCTCTAATATCCTCTGTTTTGTAGAACAGCTTAATCTCAAATAATTCTGTTTCTAATAAAGCCACTATGGGTTTAACGTCCAGATATTTATCTGTACACCAAGTTACCTTTCCCATTATTTCACCCTTTCCAAAATATAATAATCCCCTTTTTGTTATTAGAATTAACTTATAAGCTATATATAATAATTATATCATAAATAAACTTAAAAAAATTGAAATATAATGTTACTTTTTGATTATCATAATTATTGATTATCTCTTGTTACGTTTATAAACACCCTACGACATAAAATCTTAAATAAATTGTTAACTTTTCATTAACTACTTTCACATAAAAAATTATGTCGATTATCATATTATACATTATATGGTATATAATTCATATTTTTCATCAATATATAGTGGTAAAAATGTTAATTTCATTTAACATTTAGTTTTCCCATTAGTTTGTATGACTTTTTTAGTATAGTAATATTATATAAAAAGTGCTATACTTTTTAATGATTAGTGTTAAGGGAAAATAAAGGGATAAATGGCTAAATTATGCATATTATGTTGTTTATCTAATTTATTATTTAGGTTTTTCTTTCAAAGCTTATAATTACCGTAACATTACAATTTAATGAATTTTATGTTTTTGAGTAATATATTTTTAATAAACTTAACTTCCACTACCTTTAATTAATGTAGCAAATAAAAGATTATAGGTTATCTTTTAGAATAGAATATAGAAACACCTATATTTTTCTATCTTTAGTAGATCTTATTTGTTCTATTGAAATATTCATGTGGAAAATTAAGTAATAAATTAATAAAAAATATATAAAATAAGTGGGTTATATAATCTCAAAAACAACATCAAACGTTATAGGAAAGGAGGAGTATAATGAGTGACTTAATTGAAATTAAAGACCTAAGGAAAATATACAGAATGGGAAACGAACGTGTTATAGCCCTTGACAATATTAGCCTCAATATAAAAAAAGGTGAATGCTGTTGTATATTAGGAACTTCAGGTTCTGGAAAATCTACTCTGCTTAACATGATTGCTGGCCTTGAAAAACCCACTAAGGGACAAATTAAAATCAAAGGCAAGCGTATAGAAAAGATGAATGAAAAACAAGTAACTAAATTTCGTCAAAAATATGTTGGTTTTGTTTTTCAATCTTATAATTTATTACCTAATCTAACAGCCCTTGAAAATGTAGCTATGCCCATGATATTTGGTGGCATATCTAAGAAAAAGAGAGAACAAGAAGCAAAAAGAATGTTAACTGCTGTTGGATTAGGCGAAAGACTCCATCATAGACCTTCTCAAATGAGTGGTGGTCAACAGCAAAGAGTAAGTATCGCAAGAGCATTTGTTGGTTCTCCAGAACTTGTTTTCGCTGATGAACCTACAGGAAATCTAGATACAAAAACAACTATGGAAGTCATGGAATTAATAACAAATATTGCCAAAGATAATAATCAAACGTTAATAATTGTTACCCATGATGTAGAAACATCCGTATATGCAAACCGAATCATTCATGTAAGAGACGGACTTGTAGAAAAAATAGAAAATAAGGAAATAGAAAGTAAACAGGAGGCTTAATAAAAAAATGAAGAAATTTTTAGTATATATTTGTGCGCTGGTGATTTGTTTTAATGTGGTGGGAGTTGATATATCAGCTAGCGATGAAGGAAAATCCAGTGGTGACAAAGAAGTAACGCCAACAACTGACATCACAATAAATAATTATGATACTGACGAAGATGAGATATACAGTGGTAAGGAATTTGATCTTACTATTCATTTTAATAGACCTAGTAATGCAGAAGGAAAAAATATATTCCTAAACGTACAATCAAGTAGTTTTATAGTAATGAATAAAAGTTTACCAATTAATATAGGTACAACAGGAGATAAATACACTATACCAATGAAATGTACTGGCTCTGATGGGACAATAAATATAACTTTTAGCTATACAGATAAAGAAGATGATACTAATACAATTACATCTGTTAATACAATTTCAATTGACTTAGCAAATACTAGTAGCAGTGGCGGAGGTGGCGGTGGAACTGACTCCAATCCAGATAGATATAATACTGAATTAGTAGTAGAAGATCAAAAAATACCAACTATTACTGCTGGTAGTAATGTAGATTTATCATTTGAATTAAAAAATGCTGGTTTTTATACAGCTAAAAATATAAAAGTAGAATTTTTACCAACAGAAGAAATTGATTTTGAGACAAACTCAATACTTAACCTAGTAAATAATATTCCACAACTAAGGAAAAATGAAACAGCTAAATTAAAATATTCTTTTTATTTAAATGGTTCTACACCTGCAAAAACTTATAAATGCCAGATAAAATATTCATATTATCCTATAAATGCAAAACAACCAGTAACAACAACTCAAGATTTATTCATAAAAGTCAGAAAAGGCATTCCTGATGTAGACCTTAAATTAACAGACATAGCCTATACTCCTTCAGTAGTTAAACCTGGAGAAAAAGTTCAACTCAGCTTTACAGTAAATAATAATTATGGTTCATCTAATGTTAAATCAGTAGATGTTTCAATAAAAGATGATGAAAATGCAAAAAATTATTTTACAATAATGAATGGTATCAACAGCTGTAAAATTACTAATTTAAGTCCTGACAAAGAAGGAAAAAAAGTTACCTTTGACCTTTTTGCATCATCAGAACTTAAAAAAGGAAGTTATCCCGTAACAATCGCTCTTAAATATAAAGACAGTTCTAATACTGAAAAGACTGTTGAAAAGAAATTATATTTAATGAGTGAAGGTAGCGAAGACGAAGATAAAGGAAATACTGAAGTGACTGTTAAGAACATCGTATCTCCAACAGGTCAAATAAATTATAATCAATCTTTTGACATATCTTTTGATATTATTAACACTGGTGAAGAAAAAGCTGAAAATTTCTATGTCTCAGTAAATGGGGATGAAGAAGTAGTACCGATGTCTCAAAACATCAATACTATCAATGAACTTGAAGTTGGAGCAACTAAACATTTAACATATAAATTCAAACCAACAGAAGAAGCAACAACAAAAAATCACCTAATCAAAATAGAAATAAAGGGTAAAACTGAAGAAGAATTTCCAACTATGAGTCAATATGTTGGTGTATATGTGAAAGCAAAAGAAGAAGAAAAAGATGATAAGAATAATACAAGCAAACCAATTATCATTATAGATAATTTCACTTTAAATCCTGATATATGTAATGCAGGCGAAAATTTCGATGTAGATATATCATTCAAAAATACTCATAAAACCAAAACAGTTAAAAATATTAAAATTTCTTTAGCTGCAGAAGAAAATCAAGATACTGATAAAGAAAAAAGTGGTAGTGTATTTACTCCTGTTGACACAAGTAGTACATTTTTCATTGATGAAATAAAACCACAACAATCAATAGGTCAAAAATTAACAATGTTCACTATACCTTATGCAGCATCAAAAGTACATAATTTGAATCTTGATATTTATTATGAATATACTAACGAAGATGAAACACTAACTGAAACTATAAAAGATACAATACCTGTAACAGTTGTTCAACCTTCTAACTTTATCACTAATGAGTTCAAAATACCTGAACAAACATTTGTAGGACAACCTTTTAGTATATCTTTAGAAATAAGTAATACTGGTAAAACTACTCTAGACAACTTTACTGTTGAAATCGAAGGTTTTGAAGCAACCAATAATAGAGCCTACTTAGGTAACCTTGAAAGAGGAAATACAACCTATTATGACACTGATTTATCTTCCAATGAGGAAGGCGAAATAACTGGTAACATAATATTCTCTTATACAGGTCCAGATGGTAAGCCACAATCACGTAAACAAGAAATCAAAACAACAGTTATGGCAATGGAGATTGATAATAATGCAGGTATGGAAGCAGGAAATATGGACAACTTCATGCCACCAGAAGAAGCAAAAAAATCCAATACCAAATTAATAATCATAATTGCTGCTGTAGCAGTTGTAGCTGTAGTTGTAGTTGTTATAATTGTAAGAAAAAAAATAAAAAAGAAGAAGGAATTGAACTTCGATGAATAGAATTGATTTAATACGGATGGGACTTAAGAATTTATTTCGAAGGAAACTTCGAACCTTTCTTACAACTCTTGGTATTATTATAGGTACAATTTCAATCGTGGTAATGATATCTATTGGTTTGGGTATGCAGATAAGTATGGATAAGCAGTTAAGTAATATGGGTAATATAGACATTGTCGAAATTTATCCTTCCAATGGTAATTCAGACAATGGTTTTTATGGAGGTATGTCCATGTCCATATACTCAGATAATACTAGTACAACTAAAGAACAAGAAAAAAATAATATAAAAGAAGAAGATTTAGCTTCTTTCAAACAAATTAAAGGTGTTGAAAATGCAACACCGATAATTGAATATGATGCATCCTTAACTTGTAAAAAATATGAAACTAGTTGTAATATAGTAGGTATGAATGTTGATTTTATGGAACTTTATGGTATCGAAATTGATGGAGGAAGAATGTTAACGAAAGACGATAAAAATGGCTATATATATGGTTCTGAAATACCATATCGTTTTTATAATCCTAATCAACGTTTTTCAAGATGGGATGATGATTATGACCCAATTACTGGAGAACGTAAGCCACCAAAAGTTAATCCCCTAGAAGATAGAATTAAACTTAATTTTGATAGGAGATATCGATACAACAACGACTCAGATGAAAAAATGGGAAGACCTATAAATGTAACTGCTATAGGTTCTATAAAGAAAGATGATTACTGGAGATTTGCCGATAATATTTTTATGGATTTTGATCAATTATCCGAACTAAGAGATAAATATGACAAAATGACTGCATACAAGGCATATGATGGAAGAAAACCTAAAGACCTAGGATACGAAAAGGTTTATCTTTACGTTCCAAAGAGAAGTGATGTTGAGAACGTACAGAAAGAAATTGAGAAATTAGGTTTTACTGCTAGAAGTAATATAGAAATGTTGAATCAAACACAATCAATAACCAATACAATCAAAATGGTATTTGGAGGTATTGGAGGTATTGCACTTCTAGTTGCCGCTATAGGTATAACCAATACAATGGTTATGGCTATATATGAAAGAAGAAAAGAAATCGGAGTCATGAAAGTTATTGGAGCTTCCATAAAGGACATCAAGAAACTATTTCTTTTCGAATCAGCTACTCTCGGTCTTTTAGGAGGGTTACTCGGAATAATAATAAGCCTTATTTTGTCATATGCACTTAACAATTTGCAAAATGCAAAATTTATGAGTTATATGGGTATATATTCTAGAGGAGAAGAACAGTTTCAACTATCCATAATACCACCATGGTTAATTATATTAGCTCTAGTGTTTACGTCTTTCATAGGTCTTGTATCTGGTTATCTACCAGCACGTAAGGCTATGAAATTAAGTGCTCTAGAAGCTATCAAAACAGAATGATAATAATAAAAGAGATGTAAGATAATAAGTCAATGGATATATGTATATTCATTGACTTATTTTAATTATATATTATAATTAATTATTGATAGAAAGTTGAACTTACTATTATATAAAAATTTAATTATAGTTTCTTATTAAAGGAGATATTATGTATAGTATAGAAGAAATAGATATTTTAGATATGATAGTACATATACTTGATACTAACATAAGTGTACCAGTCATATCCATGGATGAAATGGAAAGTAACTATGAAATAAAAGAATTCTTTGCTAATCATATCATAAAAACACTAAACGATGACAATTTAAAGGACTGCGAATTCAATACAGATTATAATATGGTATATACATACATTAAAGAATTTGCCAACTCAGAAGATAAATTTGTTGAAATGTCAATAAATATCGCTAACCAATTATTCTCAATAATGTCCTCTAATTTAGATATTCCGTCAGGAGATTTAGCCTTTATTAATTTCAAGTGCAGAAATCAAAAGTATTTAGCATTATTGAAAATGAATTATACCAATTCATTTATCCACTATACAGAAGTAGAAAATGAATCTAACATCAATAGTATTATCAGACATAGGACTACCCTTCCTAATATGGGGCAAAAAATAAACGAAGCTGTTATTATTAATCTGTCTGATTTACACCTTAAAGTATTAGAGAAAAAATACGAGATAGACGGTAATAAAGAATATTATCTATCTTTGCACTTATTAAAATGCACAACAAATCTTTCCTCAAAACAACAATATAATATTGTCAAAAAAGCTACTGATTCAATAACAAAGAAATACTTTGATGAAAACGTAGAAAAGAAAATGGACATAAAGCAAGAACTATACAACAACATTGAAGAAACAGGGGAAATCGACTTAAATAAATTTGCTGATGATGCATTCAAAAATAATATTGAAGTAAAAAAGGAATTTATTGAAAACCTCTCAAAAAAAGGTCTTGAAGAACCAGTAGTAAAGCTTTCAGAAAAAACTATTACCCGTTCATTCGAAAAACAGAAAATCAAGACTGATAATGGAATTGAGCTGAAAATTCCTATGGAATTATATAATGATCCTGATAATGTTGAATTTGTAACTAACCCAGATGGTAAAATATCAATATTAATAAAAAATGTTAACAAAATTATTCAATAAATCTAACTACATATTTATAAAATAGACTCTATCTAGTAAATAATACTCGATAGAGTCTATAATATTATGATTTAGTCTATACCATAAAAATACTATTACATCCAGTTCGACTACTAACCTATGTTAGCAGGTTTCTTCTCTTCCCTTATTACTTTTAGAAAGTCTTCTAAATCATTTCCCTCAACGATAATATCAGGTTCTATGCCTATACCATTAATATTTTCTTCTAATATATTCCAATAGGAACTTACTAGAAATAGTACAAATCTATTTTCATCATCAAAATATATATCTTGAGCAACGCCTTTACCATAAGTTGTTTTACCTAATAACTCAACATTATCAGCAAATTTTCTAAGTCCCAATGCTAATAGCTCTGATGAACTAGCGGAATCGTTATCCACTAGTACTTTGATTTCTTTGAATGGTATTTTATTGTAATCAGAATAGATATTAGTCGTATATCCATATCTATTTACAAAATAACAAGGTGAACAATCTTCCAAAAAAATATCTAATATCTCTGTTGCAGCAGATGTCAACCCTCCCATATTACCTCTTAGGTCGATAATAAGTGTTTTTCTATAAGGTCTTTTTATCTGTTCAACATAATTGATGAATTTGCTACTGGTTTCATTTGCAAATGTAGCGATCTTTATATATTCAGTAGAATCATCAATTTTCTTGTAAGTAACCTCATCCATTTCTTCATCATTATCAGTATCATTAACTTTAACGAAGAAAGTAAATTTGTCATCATCTTTTTTAATATTGTTAATATAATTCTCAATATCTTCTATTTCAGTATATTGGTTTCCCATAAATTCAATAGTTTTACTTTCAATATCTTCATTCATATATAAATAATTGTCTAATACGAATTGTCCTGTCTTTCTAGATGTAGATTTCTCTTTTTCTTCTATGTATGCATTAAGTGTTACTCTATGATAATAATAATCTCCATCTAGTTTATTTGTATATATTTCAGCTAAATCATATTTTCCCAAGGCTAAATAATACAATGCATAATCGTAAAACAAACAATAATCATCTATCATATCTTCTTTACACTTTTTAGCTTTGTTATAGGACAATATAGCTTTATTATTGTTCCCTAATAAAAGATTGGCTCTGCCATTATAATAGTATACATATCTATTATCTTTCTCTTCATCCTTTTCTAATTGTTCATTAGTGTAATCTAATAATTTTTCATATTCTTCATTACCTAGTAGTATTGCCATCTTATAGGATTTAACAAGGGCATTATTACTATCGAACTCCAATGCTCTATCTATATAAGGTAATGCATCAGAATACATATCACAACCAATATAACATTCACTTATTGTAATTAAATCATTTACATATTCACTTGTTTCTTTTTCTGGTATCTTATTAAAATAATCTAAAGCTTCTAGTAAATTTACATATTCTAAAGCTGTACTAGTATCATTTTGTTCATCATATATTTCAATGAACAAAAGATAAACATCATAAATATCTTCTAACATACGGTTATCAAGTAAAATCTGCAATTGCTCTAATGCTTCTTCTGTTTTGCCTTGTTTATATAGAGCTAAAGCTTTTTCTTTATACGCATAAATTGCCACTTCATCTATATCTAATGCAGTTTCACAATATTTGATGGCTTGCTTGTAATTCTCTGCTTTGTTTGCCTTTGATGCCTTTTCTATGTAATCATTAGCCTTCGCTAAATTTTTTAATGAATCAAATACACTATTACTTATTTGTAATTTACCAGATGCAATATATTTATTGGTAGCTTTCAGGGTAATATCTCCTACAGGTTCACCATATTCGTATTGTGTACTAGATATTTCCACCTGCTGAATCCTATAATTTTTTTTATTAATATGTACAGTATATTTATAAGTATCGACACAGTATAGATTACTGACGAAAAATCTCAACCAATAGTTATTCTCTATACTCATGTGTTGTCTACTAAAAGAATTTTCACCTTGTAAAATATAATTCTCATCATCTTCATCTAGTTTAAGTTTACTACAAAAATCACTTCCATCATCAATAAAGTTATAGAGATTAAATATGTCTTTATACAGTGGAATCTCTTCCTTTTTATAATCTATAAATCTCCATGGCTTGTTATTATTGGAATAATATATATTTTTGTCATCTACCCATTGATTGAACGTACTTTTCTTAGACTTATCATTCTTACTATACTCAGAAGTAAATCTTTCATTCATGATTTTATTCTTCTTGTCAACTCGATATTTTATAGTATTGGTAATTTCTATTTGCTCATTAATCCTATTATCAGTTATTACGAAGTCAGCATCATATCTACCAACATTTTTCATTGATTCAGATGTTTTAGTTAATATATTCTTTACCTCATGATAATCATTACCCATCTTAGGAATAATGATTTTCTCATTATTTCCTGCAACATCAATTTTCCACAACTGATCTTCATATGTATTATTAATATGTTCATATGTTAAGATATAGATTAAATTATTGTAACTAGTCAATTGTGATATCTCATAACTTTGAAATATTTTCTTACATTCTTTTCCGTCTAGAGATATTCTGAATATAGCATCATCGTAATCATAACATATCAGGTACTTGTCAGTTATCTCAAAGTCATACACTTTTTCAGTATTTTCAACGTATATTATATCATTAGGATCATTAATTGAGATTTTATATATACCTGTTTTATCATTATTTTTATATTGATTACCTTTTAGATATATATAATCCTCACAAATAGTAAATGTTGTTATATAGTTGGTATCCAGATTAGTGGATAAACATGTAAAATTAGTATTACCCTCGTTATATTCAGCTTTTAATAATCCCTCGTTAGTCAATAGATATAAGTTATTTTTATAGAACGTAAACGAATTAATCTGTTTCTCCAAAACAACTTCATAATTGCTACCATCAACTTTGATTTTTTTGAGATCAGTATCTCCATATTCATTTTCTGTAAGGAAATATATATAATCTTCAACTACCAGAATATTATAAGCGCTTTCAACTTCATATACTAAAGTTAATTCGTTATTATTAGTAGTATTAATCTTATAGATGCCTGATGCTTTATCGTCATATGAGCTATTATCTATGAACCCATATACTATTCCATCCAAAACATTGAGACAATACATTTCATTATCTAGAACTTTTTCTGTTTTCCCTGTACTAAGTGTATGCTTATATAAACTATGTCTATCATCAATATTCAATGAAGAATATACAATACCTTTCTCATAAGCAATTTTACTGAGATTAATTGCATTCATAGAAGTGTTCCCAAGTCTTTTATACACTATATCATTATTATTTTCCTGTGCTTTTACTGAAATATTTGATACTATAATCAATAAGACGCTTAGAAATAGTGATGCTATCATTCTTCTTTTATTCATTTTTTCGTCCCCTTAGTTATTTTGATTTATAGATTGATATTAGCAAATATTGGTAACAATGTCAATTAGCATTCTTTTAATAGATAATAGAAAAATTCTAAGCATTTATTAATATTTGCTACTGACAAATTTTCATTAGTACCATGTATTTTTCTTAATTCATCATTATGTAATTTATATGGGGAGAATCTATATATGTTTTTACATACCGGTTCATATTTTCTTGCATCAGTTCCAGCAAGCACTATATATGGTGCTACTATCACGTTTTGATAAATTCTATTAGTGATATCTTCTATTTTATGAAACCCTTCTGTTTCTGTATTTGAAATAAGTGAAGGATTTTCAATTCTTAAGGTTTTAATTTCTATTGGCAACTTCTTATTGATTTCTTTTATATGGTCAATTAAATCATTACTTGTTTCTCCTGGAAGTACTCTGTAATTACATGTTACAGATGCTTTTTGTGGCAGTATATTAGGTTCCATACTACCTTCTGCCATAGTAACCGCTGTAGTTGTTCTCAACAATGCATTACCTGACTGCATTTTAGAAAATCCTCTAATGAATAATGGTTTGAAGAGCCATAAATTAGATAAAACAACTCTATTAGTCAACTTCATTTCAGGTCCGATTTTCAATAAGAATTTTTCTACAGGTTTTATCAATTTCAATTTACATTGTTTTTTCTCAAGATTATTTATAGCTTGTGCAATTATTCCTAAAGATGTATGTTGTGGAGGCATAGATGCATGTCCACCACTACTCTTGACTTCCAATTTGATATTACAATAACCTTTTTCACCGATTCCAATCAAAGCAATAGGTTTAGCGATTTCTTTTATTGCACCTTCTGTTACACATCCACCTTCATCAATCAGATAGTCAAATTCTATACCTTTTTCTTTTAGATATTCAGCTATTTTAACAGCACCTTGCTTACCTCCTACTTCTTCATCATGACCGAATGCAAAATAAACATCTTTGTCTGGTTTATAACCTTCTTTTAATAATAGTTCCGCTGCTTCAAGAGCTGCTATCATATGTACTTTTGTATCTATAGTTCCTCTTCCCCATACTATATCATCTTTAATGATCCCACTGAATGGCTCTTGTTTCCAATCTTTAACAGTAGATTCTTCTACAGGAACCACATCCATATGTGCAGTAATTATTATTGGTTTTTTAGAGGTATTACTACTTTTCCAGTGATATAATAAACTATAATTATTAATGATTTTCCTTTCAATATTTTTATGTACCAAAGGAAATAATTCTTCTAATAATTTGTGATATCTTATAAATTCATTCCAATCGGTTTTTGAATAATCACTATTGGATATTGTTTTTATCTTAACAGCTTCTGATAATTTTTTTGAACAAGCCATTTTATCATATTCAATATGATCTACTTCATTTTTTATGATAATATCATCATTCTTAAATCTTATAGTTCTTATGGTTACAATAATAATCAAGACAATAATTACTATTAATAATAAATATAAAATCCACAAAATCAATTCCTCCCGAATAAAAAAATCAGTTAATTAGACTTCCTTGATAAATCTTTTATTGTACATAATTCTTGCAGATATAACTGATATTATTCCCATTATAGGTATCATGACACCCTCAGCTCCTGATGGAATATTAAATAATGCAAATGCAAGAACAACAAATGTTAAAGGTACAATTGCTAATTTCCATTGTTTTTGAATCCAGTAAGCACCTAATGCACCAAAAAGAGCTGGCAATATATTATCAAAAGCAGGTTTTAGAACTGGTGAATTAAGAACCGGCTCTAATGGTACTACTGCAAGCATACCAATAAATACGACAATAACAGTTACTATAGCGGATACTGCCACTGAGATTCCCGCAATAACCTCTCCTTCTTCTGTTTGTGGTTTGACTCCTACATTTTCCATACACATGAGAGCACATGGAATCTTTAGATTAGTTACATTCCCAGTTACAAAAGCTAAGTATGATGCACTAGTTCCTAACATTGGTGTATATGTAACAAATTCTGCTGCACACATAGGTATATATATCATACAAACCATACCTATTCCTTTTACTAGATTCATGAATGGTGGAAATATATTATATTTCAGACACACTATCGTTGGTATCATAGCTATCATAATTAATACGATAATACCTGTTATTCTTCCTATTCTATGTACTTTATCATTATAATTCAACTATATGACCTCCTTATATTCCTGTATATACTACAGCAAGTATCATTCCACATAACATACTAACAGCTAACGAAAAATTGTTAATCCAATCAAACTTAAATTTCTTAGCTATAAATGTTAATATGGTCATTATAGCACCGCTACTTAACAACACTAATAATGCAATTCCTCCTTCAACAATAGGAGGTCCAATGAATACTGATAGCATTCCGAAGAATAGTGCATTTATTAATATAGCCAACCAATTGGAATCTTTTTTTTCTATATTCTTCATTTTATTTTGATACCATTTCAAACCTACGATACAAAATAATAAACCCCAGATTATTCCAATACTCATTACCCACATTGAGTTACCGAAAACTAATGAAGTATAACCTTTTGCTCCAAGTTTAGTTACGCCCATACTCTTGGCTCCTATATCTGCTGAAATAAGTTCATAAGGTGCTGAGCCGACTATTGATAATCTCATCCATGAAAAAGGAATACCTAAGACGGGTGCAATAGCAATCAATGAAATTATTATTGGTATTGAAGGCACTATAGAAAATATAGCACTTGACTTAACTGCATTTAGCATTTTTTCCTTAGATATTCCTATCGCTATTCCTCTTTTCCATGACATAATTAGAAAACAAACAGACTGTACCAGTACAAACAAAATCAATACTGCTGCTAGAATGAATATAATGTTGCTATTAGCAATTTCCATATAATCTTTCATAGTTTTCCCCCTTGTATATATTGTTATTTGCATCAAATACTTATTATATTATACCATTTATTCTTATTTTCTACAATTTACCAACAATATTAATACTAACAACATTAAAGATACTATCAGCCTAAACTAAGATTAATGAAAATTTATAACACATAAAAATAGAGGTTATCGTAAATTTTGACTACCATTTCTATTATTACAATTATTATTACTGCTGCATTTTATATTTTCTATAATATTAAATATAATTTTAATAATCAAATAATAATGTGTATAATAGTTAAAGTGTTTTAATAAAATAAATACTAATAAAATATATTGCAAATGAAATACAATAAAGAGTATAATAATAAATATAAAAAAAATTGAAAGGAGATATAACTATTTGATTTGAAATTTCAGAACATTATTTTTATGAATAAATTATTTTTAAGGAGGTACAACACATGAAAAAGAGAGTATAAAATTATACAACACCAAACATGCAAATTGGTCTTTATTAAAAGGTGGAATTACCGATACTGATGGTATTGCTGGCAATGAAATTATTATTAATTGTGGTTCTTATATCAAAATAATCCATGATGCCAAAGATTCTATGAAGTTATACAACACCAAACATGCAAATTGGACTTTAATAGGTATTCGTAACTATGATGGTAGCCCTGGCAATGAAATCATATATAGTTACAGTAATAGAACATACGCAATATTTGATGCAAAAGGTTTACAGCGTCAGATTAGTTAGCAAAACAAGTTTGTAGCACTTGCACGTGACATGCTCCCCCACTAAACCTATAAAACGGTTTTGAGGGGGCTTCTTGGGACGTAGTAACCTAATGGTTACTATTATTACCAAGCTCTACGGGTAAGCCCTACCCTGTAATATTTTAATATTGC
>NZ_BRLB01000023.1 GCF_027923465.1 Vallitalea longa | reverse complement strand
ATAAAACCATGCCATTAGAGGCTCGTTGTAAATAGGACCGTGGAATAAATGCGGAAGTTATTAAAGCACCAAAATAATCGGTGCTCATATTTTAAAAATTTCGAGACATTTTCAAAAATGCTTGACAATAAAGCTCATACTTATGTAGCTATTTTATCTTATAGGAAAGTCCTACTTTTAAGCATATGAAATAGGAGCGTTTTCATATGCGCTAAGGAAACTTTCCTAACGAAAAATCCGCTATACGGAACGAGGCATAGCCTCTTTTGTTCTGATGATGTCTTTATATAATTATTTACTCAATAATAAATCTAAATTGCAATAATCAGTATTTACTAATTCTTCTTTATGTATTTTATTTTCTTTTTTATATATTTTATAGGCATGAGCATCTTCTACACTTTTTATTATCCTATATTTATCTTCAAATATTTCTATAGCGCAATTGTTTTCTATAGCAATACCAATGTCATCTGATTCACTTAACAATTTTTCAAAATCTTCTATTCTCTCTTGTTCATTATAATGAGGACAATGTAATGCTTTAATTAAACCAAGTCCATTTATTTTAATAAATCTGGTACTCCTATTACTAATAATATCCGAATCACTATGTCCATATTCAAACCAGCATATTGAACCTGCACTCAATCCACTTAATATTGTACCATTATTATATGCCTCTATTAAAAGCTTATCTACTTTATGTTCTTTCCATAACTTCAACATTGAATAAGTGTCTCCTCCACCAACATACACTATGTCGGATTGGATTATTTTCTTCCTTATTTGTTGATAATCAGCATCTTCTTTAATTAAATATAATGTTTCAACATTACATCCAAGTTCTTGACCATAAATATTTTCAATTACCTCAATATAGCCTTCCGGTTCTCCACTTGCTGTAGGAATAAATAATAAGTTAGGATGTTTTTTATTCGCTGCTTCAACAATCATTTTATCTATTGTAAAAGTATCATGAAGACGTATTTCTCCACCACCAATTGCAAATATATGTCTCATAAACGTACCTCCTCTTTTATTTCATAATTAATTCATATCATCATTCCTATAGATATTTGAGTTTCTTCTAGAAATTCATATCCTAACTTATAATATAAATTCATCCCTCTCTTATTACTACTCCATACTTCTAATCTTGATTCATCAATGTATATTGATTTAAAATAACTTAATCCCCTTAAAATAAGATATTCTCCTAAACCCTTATTTCTATATTTCTGATTTACGAATAAATCCTCAACCCATCCATACTTTTTATTATCTTTTTTTACTAATAATAGAATATTAGCAATCACATTTCCTTTATCATATATAGTTATGCTTCTAAACCCTTCCTGCCTTTTCAAGTAATCAATCTCATTTATGCTATATGGTGCATCTCTAAAAATTTTATTATGTTCCCTAATAAAGTCTAAAGTATCTAGTTGTGAAATAAAATCATTTTCTTTTATTTCAAATGGAATATTTGATAGTTTATTTATATTCATATTCTTTAAATCACATGATAATACATACATCCCTTCATCATGTTTGAATCCTTTAATACTAGAATATAATCTAATGTTCTCACTATCGTTAGGGAAGCAACAATTATATACTCTACAATTATATTCCCAATAATTTTTTCTAGAATTATGAGCTATTTTTATTAATTCATTAATAATATATTTCCTAATCAAAAAATCTTTATCTTCTGTATCAGAGGTAACTTGTATAAAAAAATTAACTCTATCTTTATTAAAAATGTCTGATGCTAAAAAGCTATTTATATATCCTTCTCCTAATATATTACCAGAATTATCTTTTGCAATTATTTCATGTTTGCTATCATGTACTACAATCATATTAAAATCCCCTTTAATATTTCTATCTCTTAGTATAAATAGCATTAAATTAATATAATAAACGCTAATTTCCAGTAATAGAAATTAGCGTTATATTTAGTATTAATTTAAGTATAAAAAATCATTTTAATCTATTTTCAAAAATATTAACACTACCTGCTGTTACTTCAAATGTTCCTGTATCTTTATATTTAGTAGTATTTCTACCCTCCATGGCATCAAATAATATTTTGATAGCAATATCTCCCCATGTGAAATTCCTTTGTGCTACAGCACATTCAATTATTCCGTCAACTACATCTTGTTTAAGGGCTTCTATATAATCAATAGTTATTATTTTTTTATCCAGCTTATGTTTTCTTATATAACTACCATATCTTCTCCCCCAATCATTATTAGTCGAATAGAACAAATCAACATCTGGATATTGTTTTAACATACTGCCTACTATTCTTTCTGTCTCAGTTTCATCAGGTATACTTGGAACTGGTACTTTAATGACTTCAATATCAGAAGTTGCCTTTACTTGTTGTTCGAATCCTTTTCCTCTATCGTCTATCGAACTGATATATGTATCAGTCCATTCTCCAATAATTACTTTACCTTTGCCTCCTAACAATTTAACAGCGATTTCACCGGCTTTCTTACCAGCATTAACACCATTAGTTTCAATAAGTGCTTCATATTCAACATCATCAAGTGGCGAATTAAGTAAAACTATTCTTACACCATTTTTATTCGCTATGTTAAGTTGTTCTTTAATCTTGGGACTATCGATTGGACTGATAATTATTCCGTCATAATTATCTTTTAATATCTTATCAAGTATTTCTTCCATTTCTTTGGTTCCATTTTCTCTAGTTTTTGGAGCAAAGAAATCAACCTGTGCATTATAGAGATTAGCAGTTTTTTTGGTTTCTTTGACTGTGGATCTCCAAAAATCACAGTCTAAATCATATACCAAAGCAAATTTAACTTGCTTAGCTGATTGGTTATCTATCTTTATTTTGTCAAAATCTTGACTGATTCCTTGAACTTGTTTATATAATTTACTAGTAATGTCTTTAACAACATTAGTAGTATTAGTTTGTGACAATGTTAAAGAAGCCAACTCCTCAGTTGTAGCAGTAGATTCCTCAATTACTGAAGCCATATTTTCTATAGCTGAAGAAAAATTATCTTTTGACTCAGTTAATTCCATGAAAGCATTACCAAATTTAGTCTGTCTATTTATAAATGTATCAATGAACTTATTAATTGAATCAAAAGACTCAATAACAGTATCTACAACTTTATTTTCTTCTTCAAATACACTTTGTGACTGATCAACCATCGATTTGAGAGAGTTAAGTTCTTCAGTGATGTTTACTATCATTTCATTGATATTAGTACTTGCCTCCCTACTTTGATTTGATAATCCTCTTACCTCGTCAGCAACTACTGCAAAACCTTTTCCCGCATCTCCAGCTCTTGCTGCTTCAATAGCAGCATTTAAAGCTAATAGATTAGTTTGATCTGCAATATCATATAATACATCTGTTATATTTTTTATATTGGATGTCTTTTCAACTAATTCATAAATTTCGTCAATAATATTTTTGATTACATCTTGATTCTTCTTATTGTGATCAGATAAATCCTTAACGGTTACATTACCTTGACTGCTGATTTCATACATCTTATCTGCTTCACTTATTAATTCATTTGACATGCTGTTTAACATATTTAATTTATTTGATAGTTTTTCAGTTAAATTTACACATGAATCGATATCGGTAGTTTGATTAACAGAACCGCTAGCTATGTACTCAGATGCTTGTGAAATATTGTTTGAAGTATCTATTATATTGTTTAAGACTTGGTCTAGCTGGTGTGCTATATTATAAACATCTTGAAATTGTTCATCAAATTGAATAAAATAATTTTTTAGATTATTATAAATAATACTCACGTTAGTTTCTAAATTATCATTTTCTAATTGATCTTTAAAATCCCAATTAAGTATCTTATTCGTTAGGTTATCATCTTTCTCTTTTACTGCAAAAATTAATTTCCCGGTTACAATTACCCCAAAAAATGTCCATACAAACAGTATGATATAAACAGTTAATGGTGTATTTACGTCAAAAGCACTTAATAATATTAATAATGTAATTGGTATTAAGTGTATAACGTATGCAATGAGCCACTTGATTTTACCATTCATAAATCTCCATCTCCCTATAATGTAATATGTGCAGCACTACCACCAAGGAATATATTTTTCCATTGTATTCCTTGTAAAACAAACCTAATATTTAACAACTTTATTGCATAAAATTTTATCATATCGACATAGTTCTGTCAAATATTTGAAATTTTGTGTTGCTTTTTATATGATATTTGTAAATTATTGAATTAATGGCTCTAATTATTTTTATTATCTGTATTATTTGTTACAATGCTATATATGAATTAATATGTAATTCAGTACCATAATTCAAACACACCAGTTTATAATATTTTTGCAACTTTAATACCTCAAAAATCTTTAATTATTATCCCTCTTTATATAATAGTTAGAGTAATCCCGTACAACCTCTTAATAAAATAGCGATTACAATACCCACTAGAGCTAAAATCAGAGAAGCTTTCCCAAAGTTATTAATGCTTTCATTAAATTCTCCGAAAGCTATTACGAATAACGCTATTATATTAATAAATGGAATAGCAAGTACTATCATTATTCCAACCCATTGACCTATCGTCACTGTATCAGAACTATATGCTATAGACTGAACTTTAGAATAGTTGATAGGTTCCGTGGATTGTTCGGTTTTTTTTACATCCAATAATGAACTATTACAATTAGAGCAATATCTAGCTGATCCACTATTAATTTCCCCACATTCCTTACATATCTTATGAGTCACCGTCTTTCACCCCTAATTAACTTTTTAGTTTACTCATTTCTTCTATTAATTTACCTATATTATTAACCCACCCCGTGATAATCTTAGTTTGCTCTATTACTTTATCTTGATTAGTCTCATAGCCTTTAAGTAAATCTATCTGATGCCTGTAATAAGAGGATAATCTTCTTAAAGCATCATTTATCGTATTGTCCCATGATATCTCATTTGAATCTATCATATCTATATATGTAGTAAATATGTTTTTATAGAATTCAATGTTCCTACCACCAACCATCAGATTGCTTGATGAAAGTACATCCTAGTAATATATTTTAACTATATAATATCTTGAAATAAACCAATTACTATAGGTATACCAACAAACAATAATATTATGATTAATATTATTAACCCTATTTTATTACTTCTTTTATTATATTCATTCTTTTCTTGTTGTGTTTCATGTAGCATATTATCATCTATATTATCTTTGTTCTCCTGCTCAATAATCTCTTTTGCTTTTTCCATAGATTCAACAGGCACATATATATCTACCCCTTGATAATTAATGCCAGTAGCAACCTGAAGATATTCTCCCGATCCTTTACTTTTATATAAAGCTGGTATATCATATGATTTTAACAATGATATTATAATATTTGCTTCATACATGGATGCTACATTTATTAAACGTTCAACTTTCTGCTCAGCAAATTTCTCTTTTTCTAGATGATCAACTAACTTGACATTACATTCTTTGCATACCTTAACATTATCTTCGTATTCTCTCTTACATTTTGGACACCAGCCCATGAATACCACTCCTTAATATTTTATTTCTTAGCTAACATAATTATGGTATTATCTTTTTTCCATATTTTTTCTACTGACTTAAAACCCACTTCATATAGCATTTTAGATTGATTTTCATATGTACATGGAGTATCATAATGATAATAACCTCCCTTTATATCTGATTCAGCTCTTATTCTAGCGTTTTCACTAAAGTAAAAATCTTCATATTCTTGGTTTGGAGCCATATAATCCGTTTCTATATAAAAACCATTGTCTACTAAACTTCTTAATATCTTACGATACAACTGAGTTTTTTCATCATGTGTAAAGTGATGGAGTGTCTGTACGGATAAAACAATATCATATATACATTCACCAAAATCATATTCAAGATAACTTTTATTTACTATTCTAATAGGGTCTATGATATTTTTATATTTTTGTTCTAGTCTATCTGTCATTTTTTTAGCTATATCAATCCCAGTAAAATTGATAGATGGATTTATTTTAATTATTTCAGCTAATTCTAGACCTGTACCACACCCTAAATCCAATAATTTTAATCCTTTTTTTTCTGGGATTAATTTTGCAGTTTCAATATAGTATTCATCTGCTCCATCAACATACTTCATCATATGCTCATCATAATCTTCAACTCTATTATTAAAGAAGCTACTCATTTCTTCTAATTTCATTCTATGCCTCCTAAGTATATATCTCTTATTTATCTGGAATATATGCTTGATATATTTGTATTACTTTCCCATCTATTAATACAAATGTACTATCATCTTCAAAATTCTCCTTGATCTCTCTAGTTGTTTTCTCAATATAATCATCTACACTACATTCAACTAATCCTATTTCAGATATACAATATACTTGACAATCTTTTGATACTTCAAATGTTCTCATTTCTTTATTTGTATGACTAACATAATGACCTTTATCTTCTGCATCCTGTCTGGTATATCCCTTATCCATTAGTGTTTTTACTGCATCCTCCCCATATAATATATCGTTAAGTCTTACATTTAAACTAACACTATCATCCTTAATTTCTATATTTTTTGCCACTCCAGATATTATATTAATATCAGATAAATTGAACAATAGGTTCTCTAATCTGGGGAAATTACTTTTGAGATCACTAACATTTTGTACTACTTCATCAATTGATGAATAATAATTTTCTATATATTTAATCTTATTCATTAAGTCAGTTACTTGCTTGCTTAAGTTTTCTTCCAACTCCCTATAAGTTGCCACTTCATCTTTTCGGTCTCTATCAGTGAATTCTTCTACAATATTTAATCTGTTATTCATACTGATTAATAAGAATATCAATACTATATTTATAGATAAAGAAATTGCAATGATTATATAGCTCTTTTTCATTATATAACCTCCTTATTCCATTTTTTCTTAAGTAAGATTTAGTAGTATTAAATAATATATACAATCAAAAATACTTATTTCATAGTACCTCCTCAACATTAATGATTTCTCCATCTTCGTAATAATATATAAACCCACCTTTATCTTTTATGCTAACAAAAATTTTCTTCTCTCTATTTGATGATGAAGGAGACATGTCTGTAATTTCAACTATATCCTTGTTATTATAGTCTTCCACTTCATCAAGATAATTCATAACCACACACTCTTGTTTTGTTCTAACGAAATAAGATTCTGGAAAATTATGATATAAAATATACACTATAATTATTCCGATTATATTAGCTACTATCATTAAGTCTTTATCCTTCTTTTTATATACAATTTTAATAAAGCCAATAAAACAAAGAACTATATACATATAATCTATAGCATCTAATAGATGTTTATTAACTAATTTCATAGCAAAAAATATGATTGTATAATTAACCATATAAAAAACAAAACATAGATATGTATTTTTTCTTGTTATCTTTTCTACAAAACCCAATACTGAAAATACAGCTATACAATAAATATTGACCATAAAAAAATCATATATAGTATCTGTATTTATATATATGGAAATCCCCCAAAAAACTATAATCATTAGTAAGAATATTACTTTAAAAATTTTACTATATACAAATTTCAATTTTAATGCTGCCATAATACTAACTATTACAATTATTATTAATAATATAATTTGTACATTCTCTATTATTTCCATACTATTCTCCACATCATTATTTTTAGTATCTATCTAGTAATCCATTATTGTTATTCCGCAATCGTGACATATTTTGTCACCTTTACTTAATGTTGCACCACAAGCAGGACAATATTCATACACTTTTTCATCAGGTTCATCATCGATATTGATATCTCTAATTTCAATGCCATCTACTTTTATTACTTGTAAATCACTTGACTCATGCCACGATATATCACCAAATTTATCGCATACAGCTACAGTTTCAACAGTACCTTCTTCTTCATGAGGTATAAAATTACCTCCCAATAAGCTTGGTCTAACTGCTTTATATGCTCCAAATCCAGTTCCTAGTAATATGTAATTTTTATTTGTTCTCTTATCTTTGACTATTATCATTATCAGCCTCTCCCTTACAAAGTTAACATTTTTGTGTAATTTTAATATTATTACCTTCGACTATCTTAGAATTCCAATACTTATTAATCACTATAACTGTCAATGGAAATCTCATAACCTTTCCCGATATTCTTACTTAGTATCATTAAACTTAATCATTTATTATAGATTAAGTTTTATAATCTCTTAACTCTAGCTCTGACACAATTTTTTTATGTAATATTGGTATGATTTCACCATAAGTTAATTTTGTAGGAAGTTCTTCTTTTGTCATAATCTCAGCTATTTCAAAATCACCTAGGTCGTCTAGCTTTACTACATCTGCATAATATAATCTACCATAATTTTTAATTCCATCTATCTCAACAGAATAATCGCATATTGGAATTAATTTATAATCTATAGCTCCTGTTTCTTCATATAGCTCTCTTCCAGCAGCTTTATCAGGCATTTCATCTTTTTCAATATGTCCTCCAGGCATTTCCCAAGTATCTCTTTCTTTATGCCTTACAAATATCCACTCATCTTTATATCTTGCATTAATCACTACAAATTTCAATTTATCATTATCGCTTAAAAAATCATAGAATTCTATATTCAATTGAAATTCCTCCTAGAATAATATAGCTAAATATATTATATCAAAGTATATATAAAAAAACAAAAAATATTACAAAATACGTATAAATTTATCAGAGTAATGTTAAACCTTTAACAAGATACTAAATATAAGTCCAAAGAACCAAAGAAGCTATGCCTCGTTCCGGAAATCGATTTGTCCGTTTGAAAAGTTTCCTTAGCGCATATGAAAAAATAAAAAGGGACTACGCTACGCCCCCTTTAAATTTACAATGTCTATATTAATAAATATACTAAAATTATTTAATTTAATATATCCATTAAAATATTATATTCATAAACTTATCTATAGCTTTAATCTCTTCTTCAGAAAAATCATCTGAATACTTAACACTAATTATATTATATAAAGTCTTGAAAAGATTATGTAAATTAGAATCAAGAGCTCTTAACATTTCTTGAATCTCAGTTGCTCCTTTATCAGTAAGGAAAACTTTTCTTACTCTATTATCATTAGCATCTACCTTAATATCAACAAAACCCGTTTTCTGTAATTTATTTATTGTAAAATTAGTAGTACTATGTGGGAGAAAAAAAGTATTAGTAATTTCACCCATAGTTACTTCGCCATATTTATACAAATAATATAATATTAATTTATTTTCTCTATTCAAACCTTTTGTATAATTAATGGCTGTCTCATTCTTAAAAATATCAACAAATTTACCATCTTTAAAATGCATATCTAAAAAATACTCTGCAGTAAACATTAATTTGCCCCTTTCAATAAAATTTCTACAAATTAATTATATCCATTTGTTAAGATTTAATCAAACAAAATATTAACATAAATACTATATATTTATGTTAATTATTGAAATAAATGTTTTTATTATTGATAAATAAATAGCAATAATAATTATATATCCAATTTACAAAATTATTTTTATCAATTATTTAATCAATAATAGCTGTAAGGATTGTTACATAACACTCCTTACAGCTATCACAAGACTATAAATTCATCTTAATGTCTAATATAATATTAATTATATTTATTTCAGTATAAGTAATTTCATATTATATTGTAGTTTATATGATTATTATTGGATATCAGGTTCTTTTCTACATTTTGTACCCTGCTCATATGCATAAGCTGCTTTAATCAACGTACCCTCACTGAACTTAGTACCACTAATCGTTAATCCAACTGGTTCTCCATTTTCTCTGTACCCTGCTGGTACTGTAATCGCTGGATAACCAGCAATTGCATAGACACTTGACAAATAATTGTTTAGAGATATTATGACGTCAATTTTATTGGTTTCTAACGCATCGTCTATTGCTGAACTAGTATTTGATCTGTTAGTAGATAATATCTCATTGTTTTCTTCTTCAGTAATAGTGATGTCTCTTGCTTTCTCTATGAAATACTGACCAAAATAAGCATTATTCTCTTCATCTCTCTTATTGAAACCTGTTATTTCTTTTATGGTTTTGACAGGAGCATTCTCTCCAATATCATTTAAATATTTTTCTACACCTGTTTTGAATTCATAAGACATCATATCTATATGACCATCTATCTTAAAAGCTTTTTCATCTAATTTTATATCTTTTACGTTTGCACCGAAATTAGTTAATTCGTCTTTAATCCTATTCATGATTATGTCATCATCATCACGATAGTTTGAAGTAATTTCAGAATTAACCACTACACCGATATTCATACCCTGTAACCCATCTTTATCCACAAATTTCATATAGTCAGTTTCTCTAGATATATCAATAGTAGTAGCATCGTTTTCATCTTCACCAGCTAATTCTTCTAACAGAATAGCGGCATCTTTTACAGTTCTAGCAATAGGACCAGCTGTATCAAGATCAATAGCTAAAGGAATGATTCTATCTCTACTCCATAAACCTATAGTTGGTTTTATTCCAACCACACTATTTTGACTAGATGGAGATATGATGGAACCTGCAGTTTCTGTACCTATTGCTATAGTTGCAAAATTTGATGCAACTCCTGCTCCAGAACCAGAACTGGAACCTCCAACATCATAATTTCCATAAGGGTTATGAGTCTGTCCACCAAGAGCTGAATAGCCATTAGAAGAACTTAAGCTCATAAAATTAGCCCATTCGCTAAGATTAGTTTTTCCTAATACAATTGCTCCTGATTTCCTAAGTTCATCAACAATAAATGCATCTCTATCACTAGATGAATTTTCTAGAACTTTTGCTCCTGCAGCATTATTAAGTTTATCACCTGTACCAATATTATCTTTTAAAAGAATAGGAATGCCATGTAAAATTCCTAATTTATCATTATTGCTTTTCTTTGAATCCATTTCCTTAGCTATAGTTATGGCATCTGGATTAAGCTGTAATACAGTATTTAATTTATCATTATCCATTTCTTTGATTCTACGTATATAGAATAAAGTCAGTTCTTCATAACTTAACAAATCAGAATCTATACTATCCTGAATAGATATTATATCTGCTTCAATAACCAATTTACCTATTTCACTATATCTACTGTCACTAAATTCATCTAAACTTGCTTCAAACACCGTAAAATCTAATGTCCTTTTGGCTGAAGTCTTAACATCTTTTTGCTGTTTCTGTACTTGTTTCTTCACTTGATTATTGGAACCTGATAATCTCTTAATCTGAGTATATAGAATTATACCAGCAATTAATGCAAGACTTAATATGACTCCTATAAAACCTTTTAATCCTCTCATCATTACCTCCTTTTAATATGTAAACTTAAATTATTGTTTACTTACCATTATTATTATGTCGTTTTAACTATTTCGTATACATTAATTGCAACAGCCTATTAATATGTCTATATACTTAGCTTACTTCTATATCATAGTGAGGTGTCTCATTATATCTAACTATCTTATAGTTATTATCAACTATTTCCACTTCATTAATACAGGTAGAATACATATGATGATCTTCAAATAGCCTTTCCAAAGGTCTGTTTTCAAAGAAACTCATAACAACTTTAAGAACTAACGCATGTGCAACTATCAATATATCTTTATCTTTATTGTTATCAATAATCTCCAATACTGCTCCAACAACTCTTTTTCTGAACTCACTGAATGTCTCTCCTGGAAACTCTTTAACTAGATGTGGCCTATTCCAAAAAGTATCAAACATGTCAGTATATTCTTTTTCGATATATTCAAAAGTTTTACCTTCCCAAATACCGAGATTCATTTCTTTTAATTTATCCGATTTGATTATTTTAATTTTTCTATCACCTGTTATTGCTTTAGCTGTATTATAAGCCCTATTACTAGAACTAGAATAGATAATGTCTATATTGGTATTATCAAGATATTTACCTAGCTTAACAGCTTGCATTATACCTTTTTCTGTTAATCCTGAATCTAGACTTCCTTGTACTTTTCCAATAAGATTCCACTGTGTTTCTCCATGTCTTGTTAAATATAATCTTGTCATTTTTTCCTCCATCTGTATATCGTAAAATATTAGTTACCTTCCAACTTTTCCACTTCTATTATATATGGGTAAGCTAACGAAAATTTAGAGGTGGAGATAGTCATAATAGTTCAGCGTATAATATATACTTATTATGAACATATACTTACTCTAAATCATTTATCAATCCATTTATAATTTTAGTTAATTTATCATCTACTCTTATCTCTCCTTCAACACCTTCTATACTAATATTATATTTTTCATCTTTCCAATATCTAGCAACGATGATATTGCTATCTTTGTAAAAATTGAATCTGTAATTTTCTATAGGTCTTTTGGGACTTACTTCCGTATTGATTTTACCATCATTTATAGTATTAATAATTTTATATAAATCTTCTTTTTTAGTAATAAATACTTCTTCACTTTCTTCATGTTTATTATCATCCTTATTATAAGATATACTGATAATACCTATTTTGTCTGCACCTGATATTCCATTTAGCATATGGATTCTTGATGGTACATTCAATAAACATAGAACAGCTATTATAATCATTAATATTATAGGTATGTTTAGTAGTTTTTTATTGAACTTCATTTTAATCTCCAATCTTGACTAGTACGTTTTTTATAATATGTAAAACCATGTAACCTATAATATTATAACATTAATTATTATGGTTAACAATTTTTTCTAGTAATTTTTACATCTATACAATAAGATTTGTTTATTAAAGTAGATATGCTTAAGATATTTAATTAACTCTAAAACGCAGAAAAAGAAGTACTCTTGATTTTATAAAAAAATCAAGATATACTTCTTTACTAATATCCTCTATATATTATCTAGTTATTATTCTAGGACTATTTCTCTCATCTTCTTTTTTCAGATACCTTTGGTGTAAGAAAATTGAACCTAATGTGAATACGACAGTAATAGAACATGAGAATATAAATGCTGGAGAATTAGGTTCGGTAATGGTTGAACCTAAACAAGTAGCTGCAACCATTCTTGGCAATAATCCTATAATTGAACCAATAATATATTTTCTATAATTAATATTCATAGCTCCTAATGACATACTTACTATATCCCCAGGTAGGATACCTATCATTCTTAGTATATACGATAGAAACCATTCATTTTTAGCTTTTATTGTTTTTAGTTTATCTATATTTTTATATTTCAATAATAATCTATCCAATAAATCTTTTCCACAAAATCTTCCCAATACATATGGTACAGATAAACTAACCCAGAGCCCTACCAAATTAACTAATATACCTAATAATGGCGAGAATATCATACCTGAACTTATATAAAGAGCCATTAAAGGTAATATTATGCTAAGTGATTTGATTAGAAACAATCCTATAATAGTAATTGCGGCTAATAAATAATTGTTAGGTACGTAATTGAATATATCTTCTGCTGTAATTTTTCCCCAATAGTGACTTACAACAATAGCTATAAGCACAATGTTAAAAACGGAAAACAATTTTATAAATAGTAGAATCATATTGATACGTTTATCTCGTCTCAAAAGTATCTTCCTCCTAGAACATATTAACTATTATTGAAGTCACAGTGAAAATTGTAGATACTTTACATGCAAAATGTATATTCAATAAATATATAAGTTAAGTATTACATACTATTAGTTTATTAAATTTTGTTTATTTTATTCATTGGCAGCTTTACAATTAGCACATCCGTGAGACTGTTGCCATAACTCTTCTGCCACTGGTTCCCATTGCTCAGCTACTCCTTTAGTTTTATTTGTTAAATCATCTACATTTTCCCTATCCATAGGTTGAGTAGATTCTGCTCCCGACTCATGTACCATTTTTTTGAGGAATTCAGGATTATCTAGTAATGGACAAGGTCTTAACATATTATCATTAAATGGTTGATATTTTCTGTATTGTTGGAATAATGGTTGTTGGAGAGCTTCTAATAGACTTACTTCTTTGATATTAGCACTTGAATAATGAATGAATGCACAAGGTTCTACATCACCATTTGCATTAATATGTAGATAATTTCTTCCTCCGGCTATACATCCATCAACATATTCGCCATCATTCCAGAAGTCCATAGTAAATATTGGTTTTGTCTTTCTATATTCACGCACTTTATAGTACATATGTTTTCTTTGTTCAGGAGTCGCAACAAGATCTAGAACTGCATCTTTTCCTAATGGCATATAAGTGAATATCCATCCGAAATAGCAACCTTTTTCAATCATGAAATCTATATATTCTTCTGAAGATACTATATCTTCGTTTTTACTATGATAACAACTACTAAATCCAAAAGGTATTCCATGTTCTCTTAGTAAATCCATTCCTTTTATAACTTTTTGATATGTACCTTTTCCTCTTCTCATATCGGTTTGTTCTTCAAATCCTTCTATACTTATAGCAAATGTAACATTACCTACTTCTTGAAGTTGTTTAGCATATTCTTCGTCAAATAGTGTACCATTTGTGAATGCCAAGAATACACAATCATTATGTTCTCTTGCTAGTTTGATGATATCATCTCTTCTGACCATTGGCTCTCCGCCTGAATATATATACATGTATGTACCAAGTTCTTTTCCTTGCTTGACAATGTTACTTAATGTGTCATAATCCATTGAATCATTCTTCTTATATTCTGCTGCCCAGCAACCTATACATTTTAGATTACATGCTGATGTTGGATCCATTAGAATTGCCCAAGGTATATTGCAGTCATATTTTTCTTTGTTTTGGCTTATGTGTTTTAGTCCTTCTATTCCAGCATTAATAGTAAAGTTCATCAATAGTGTCTTTCGTATATTAGGATGTATTTCAGTCAATATTCTTTCTATAAAATCATGCCATATACAATCTTTATCTTCCCACATTTTTATAACTTGTTCATATTGATGTCTTTGACTTGGAAGCATCGTTATCTTGCCTGCCCAGTCTACAAGTTTTGGAAAATTAGTTATGGGATCTTTTTCTAGGTATTTAATTCCTTCTTTTATTGCTACCTTACTTAAAAATGATTTTGGTGATTTCATAAAAATGACCTCCTTTAATTTATATAATTAATAAAAAACTTTTATGACAACTGTAGATGATTATCTACTGTTTGCCATAAAAGTCTCGCTTTCCAATATAGGACTATAGAGCCAGGTATTATTATACCGCGGTTGTTGACTCTATAACTTTGAAGCTACTCCCTTTTACCAACAGGTTATGTAATAAAGCTTACTTTAATATAATATATATAATACTTGTATAAAATATTACAAAACATAATCTATAATTAAAATGATGATATAACTGACATAATACTTTCACTGAGAAATCCTTTTTCTCTAGCTACTTGGTTTAATATAGACATAATCATTGAGTATTGAATCAGTTGCTTTTTATCTCTTGTACTACTAACCCTATCTCCTATTTTCTCTACAACTATATTATTGATTGATTTATTCATTACTGTAATCCTTTTTTTGATCCTATCAAACATTTCTCCTTCTTCTCTCATAATGGCGAACCACATTTCAACGAGAAGTAACAATATATTATTATTATTAAATTCATTATCCCATTTATTAGTTAGAAATTTTATTTTTTTTATTAGAGTTAATTCATTCTTATTAGTAATATCAGTGATATCTCTTTCTAATGTTTCTATAACATATAATACAGTATTTTCAAATATTTCATCTTTATTTTTAAAATAATGATATATAGTCGTACGCTTCATATTACAACTTTTGGTTATATCAATCATACTAGATTTGTAATAGCCTTTTTTTACAAAAACATCAAATGCTTTTTTTATTATTTCAACTCTTATCGCTTCTGCATCAACTATTTTAGGCATAATCATTTCCTTTCTCTGACGTAAAACTCAATGCAGTTAATTTTTAAGGACACCAATGACTAAAATAATTATATACTATTATAGTCACTAGTGTCAATATAAATTCCAGAAATATTTAACTATTTTAATTTTTATGGCTCAAATTATCAGAATTACTACTTGTCGTATCTCGTGAATTTTTAATTTTGCCGTTAACGCTCCTATTATTATTAAAACTTTTTGATAATCCACCAAGTGTACCATTTTTGTCTTTTACTTTTTCTTTTGCCATTACATTCCTCCTTGTTTTTCACATTAACGAGTAACATTATTAGTTTGGTATATTATTTTATTTTTATGTATTTATTCTATTTCTCTTTTTAATGTATATACTACGAAAAGTGTATTACCATAAGATTGATTCGTCGTAAAAGTTGTTGCTACTTCCCATCCATCCTTTCCTAACCTATTTAACTTATTTTCTATTTCATCTGTATTAACCTTACCTCCTGTGATTCCATGACTATCGAATTTTAATACTAGGTATTCCCATTTCTTCATGATAACCGCCTCCTTTTATTTTTTTAATGTATTGTATAATTATATTGTACTAAATCTAAATCTTGAATCAAAATCTTGTCTTTATATTTATATTATGCCACAAAAACTTTCTATTTTTCAAATAAATTATATATTTCATTAGAAAGCTTCCTAATAACATATTAAACCATACTCAATAATAACTTATAGTTACCTTATATATATAAAGAAGCTAGCAACCTTTTACGATTACTAGCTTCACTACTTATAAATGCTGATAATCCACTACACCTAAAATAGTTATTGAAAATAACTCCAGTTAAATGTACAATGGTAACACCTCACTTATAAGTCAGCATAAAGTTTATATGAAATATCATATAACTTTATACTACTATTTTATCCATAAACATTAATTATATGCATATTTAATTAACTATCCTACTCTTAACTCCAATCTGAGCTTGTCCGCTATTAGAGCTATGAATTCCGAATTAGTTGGTTTTCCTTTACCATGATTAATGGTATATCCGAATAGTTTATCAATGGTATCCATTTTTCCTCTTCCCCAGGCAACTTCAATCGCATGTCTGATAGCCCTCTCAACTCTGCTAGGTGTTGTATTGAATTTCTTAGCGATAGATGGATATAATAACTTAGTTATGGAATTTAAAATATCCATATCATTTATTGCCATTATTATAGCCTCTCTTAGATATTGATATCCTTTGATATGTGCTGGCACACCTATTTCGTGAATGATATTTGTAACTTCTGCTTCTAAGCTTCTTGCAGAATAACCTTTATCAGTTTCATGTACAAAATCATTTCTTCTATCTCTTTTAATTAATTGCATCTTACCTTTTAATTGTCTTATCCTTTTTACTATTGTTTCATTATCAAAAGGTTTCATAATATAATATTCTGCACCTAAATTAAGTGCACTTGATGTAATTTTTTCTTGTCCTACTGCTGTTAACATAATAAACATAGGTATATTTTTAATGTCTTTATCTTCGTACATTCTCTCTAATACTCCAAGTCCATCCAGTTGTGGCATAATAATGTCCAATAAAACTACATCCGGTTCTTTTTCCTTAATCTGTTTACATGCATCTTCTCCATTATTAGCAACTCCAACGACAGTGATATCCTCTTTTTGATTCAAATACTCAGATAAAATAGTACACATTTTAACACTATCATCTGAAATTAAGACTTTAATTGTTTCACTCAACCTTTTTCCCCCTTCTCTTTACTTGAAACGTGAAAACGTTCCATATTTTATCTTATGATATCCTGTTTATTCAATTATATAGAGAATACGTTACCATATGACATGTTTTAATTATAATACTATCTATATATTAATTCAATAAATAATATTCGCAAGATTCGACATAGCGATATTACATATTCTCCATATATACTACTCTTCAGCTAACATATTTTCTATAAAAATTCCATATCCTTTTTTTGAATCTTGAACGAAAACATGAGTCACTGCACCAATTAATTTACCATCCTGAATGATTGGACTACCACTCATCCCTTGAATAATACCATTTGTTGTTTTTATTAGATCATCATCAACAACTTCAATAATCATGCCTTTATTGGATTCATCACCTAAATAAATTTTCTTGATTAATATCTTATAATCCTTTAGTTTACCACTAACATCACTTCTTATAACAGCTTCACCTTCATGTACATCATATCTATATCCTATAGGAATAATATCATTTTTGAATACCTGTTCTATTCCTTCATCAGAAGCTTCTCCAAAAATACCATGTGAAGTGTTCTTTTCTATCTCTCCAAGGCGGTTTCCCTCTCCACCAACAATGATTCCAGATATCTCTCCAGGTATTCCATCTTCACCTTTTTTTATAGTTGTTATCATAGTATTTACCACTTCACCTGTACCAACTTCTATAAGTTGGTTCGTGTCAACATCTGTTATACCATGTCCTAATGCCCCGAAAGTTTTTTTGTCCAAATCAATATAAGTCATGGTTCCTATTCCTTGAGTATCATCTCTTACCCATATACCGATCTTATGTTCTCCATTTTCTAGAGTTTTTACTGGTGTAATATTTACTGTCTCCCTTTCACCATTTCTTACAACTTCAAGTTGTATATCTTCACCATTGTTTTTCTTAACAAATTCAATTAATTCTTTTTTTCTTGATATAGACTTACCATTTACTGTTTTTATATAGTCCCCTGTATATAATTTACCTTTTGCAGGATTATACTTTTTTCCATCTTCCCCATAAATCAAACCTGTTCCTAGAACTAAAATTCCATCAGTATAAACTGTAACACCAATTGTTTTACCTACTGGAACAACACTTTTGCTGTCAACGACATCAACTTTAACATTCTTAATAGGTAAAATTCCAAATAATTTTAGTTCTACATCAATAACTCCTGTTTTTTTAGGCTTTATTGTAAATGATTTCTGAAGATTAAGTACTAGATTATCCTTAACAGGTTCCTGATTAACCATTACCACGCCTTCTAAATTTCCATTTAGCTTAGCATCTAGTGGTATATTAAATAGGAAGTCTCTTTCTTCGTTAACTAAAATTTTTATTTCATTGGGTAAATATTTGTTTATAACTAGATCGGATCCAACATTAATTACTAAAATAGTTAGTAGACTAAAAAATAGAAAAATTCTAAATCTGTATCGTTTGCTTCTCATTTTTTCACATCCTATTTGCTATTCTTGTCATTATTTGTGTATTATTAAAATTCCCTTACGCAAATTTTATTATGCTAGCAAATAGAATCAATATATGAAATTATTAACTATACAGTTAAACCAGATTTTCTCTATATGTCTAATAACTTTATAGTATATTTTTTTTATAACAAATTTTATTAAATTAAAAAAATCAAGAAAATATTTTCTTGATTAGTATTTGTTTATTTATGTAAGTAATATCTAGTAATAATTAGTAATGATCTTTTAGATCGTCAGCAAGATTTTTCATCTCTCTAGCATTAGCAATAACAGCTTCAGTTATTTTTACTCCACCTAGAAGTCTTGCTAATTCATTAACCGAGTCATGTTTATTCAATTTACTTATTATTGTATTGGTAACATTATCTTTAACCTTTTTTTCAATTATGAAATGTGAGTCACCCATAGCTGCTATTTGAGCCAAATGCGTTATACATATCACTTGATGTCTTTTTGATATCTGAGCTAATTTCTCAGCAACTAACCCAGCAGTTTTTCCACTAATTCCAGTATCTATCTCATCGAAAATAAGAGTTTCTATATCATCACTATTAGCCAATACTGATTTAATAGCTAACATAATTCTAGATAATTCTCCTCCAGATGCAACTTTGCTTAATGACTTTGGTGGTTCACCAATATTCGTAGATATCAAGAATTCGATGTCATCCCATCCATTGATTTTGAATTTTTCTATTCTATTGACTTTTATAGTAAAATTGGTGTTCAAAAAATTAATATGCTTCAATGAAGTTACTATCATTTTACTAATGTGTTCTGCTTTTTCTGTTCGTACTTTTGATAATTCATAGCAATATGTCTCAATCTCTTTTCTCAATTTAGTAATTTGCTCATTAACGTTATTGAGATACTGTTCATAATTAATCAATTCTTCTAGATATTTTTCTTTTTCTTGTTTGTAATGAAGGATTTCTTCAATAGTATTTCCATATTTCATTTTTAGATTATTAATTAGATCTATTCTGTTTTCTATATCTATATATCTTGTTTCATCTATTTCAAAATTACTTATATAATCGTTCAAATCCCTATTAAAGTCACTTAACATGATTTCGATATTTGATATTTGTTCCTGCATATTGCTTATGTTCTTATCTAAATTCATTATATTGCTAATTATTCTAACTGATTTTCCTATATTATCTATCGACCCATTTATATTATTGTCTCCATTAACATAAGTATATACTTCTGACATAGATTCAATTATTTTCTTACCATTGGAAAGAAATATGTATTCTTCTTTTAACTTATCGTCTTCTCCTATTTTCAGATTAGCCGATGTTATTTCATTGATTTCGTATTCTAAAAAAGATATTTCTTTTTTTCTAGTTTGTTCATCTAACATGAAATGATCTATCTTACTACTTAGCTTAATGTAATGGTTATACTTTTCTCTTAATTTTTCTTTTAGACCTACAATTGATTCTCCACAAAAAGTATCTAATAATGATAGATAATTCTTTTTATTCAATAATGATTGATGCTCATGTTGACCATGAATATCAATTAGTTTAGCAGAAATATCTTTTACAATGGAAGTAGTAACAACTTGTCCATTCATTCTGAACACACTTCTACCATTTATGTTTATTTTCCTAGTTATCAATAATTCTCTGTTATCCATACTAATATCATATTCATGTAATTTGTTTAAAACCGTATTGTTGTCTACTAGAAATAGAAGCTCGATCAAAGCACTATCACAACCAGTTCTAATCATATCTTTACTTGCTTTTCCACCTAAGACAGCATTAATAGAGCCTATAATGATAGATTTACCTGCCCCAGTTTCACCTGTTAATATATTTAAATTATTATCAAAATCCACATTGATTTCATCAATTAGAGCAAAATTTTTTACATGAAGATGGACTAACATATTAATTCCCCCTCCTATTTAATAGAAGTTACCGGTATTATATATATTTATAAGTTATTATTAACCAATTTGTTCATTTTTTCCATAATTCTAATAGCATCACTTTCTGTTCTTACTGCACAAAATATAGTATCATCACCAGCTATACAACCTACTATATCATCATAACTGAGTGAATCTATTGCAGCAGCTACAGCCATAGCCATACCATTTAATGTCTTTAAAACGATCATATTGCCAGCACGGTCCATAGATGAAAAACCATCTTTAAAGACTCTTATGAATTTCTCATTCAATTTGGTTTCTTTATTTTTGAGTACAACATATTTTTGTTTTCCGTCTGAAGTAGCAATCTTAGTCAACCTTAATTCTCTAATATCTCTTGAAATTGTTGCTTGGGTTACAATAAATCCTTCCTCAATAAGTCTGCTTGCTAAATCTTCTTGAGTCTCAATATCATAATGATTGATTAATTGAAGAATTTTAGTTTGACGCTCAATTTTCATCTATTCTCCTCCTGTTTTATAAAATTAGGAAAATAATTCCTATTAATCAAGATGAATAATCTATAATCTATAATAATTGTCTGAAACTAGCAATTTCCTAGCTTTTTTCTTAGAATTTTATAAAATCCGTTTTTATTACAGGTAATTAACTTAGCACTTCTGTATGAGTTTGATATAATTATTTTATCCTCCTCATCCACCTTAATACTTTCTTGACCGTCTATAGTAATCATAATATCGTCATTCAAATTTTTTAAATTATCTTGTAAAGATATTTTTACTATGTCATTTTTAGAAAGTACTATACTTCTAGACATCAATGTATGTGGACAAATGGGAGTAATAACCATCATTTCATTCTTAGGGTCCAATATAGGACCACCAGCTGATAAATTATATGCTGTAGAACCTGTAGGAGTTGATACTATAATGCCATCTGCAGAATAATTATTAACATGTCCATCATTTACGTATATACTATATTTCATCATTCTAGAAATAGATGTTCTAGCTATTACAATGTCATTTAAAGCAACTCCGATAGTTTCTTCTCTGTTTTTTGTTTTCTTTTTAACATCTATCATCATTCTTCTTTGGATATAATAATCACCATTAATGATTTTTGATAGAGTGCTCAATGCATCTTTTTTTTCAACTTCTGCCAAAAACCCTAAGTTACCTAGATTAACACCTAATATAGGTATATCATATTTAAGTAAACTGCGAGCAGTATTAAGGATTGTCCCGTCTCCCCCTAAGACAATTACGCATTCAGCGTAATTATACATTTCGTTTACAGTGCAACCATATTCTTTTTTATTGATATAACTGGCTACATCATCTGATAAATATATTTTACATTTATTTTTTTCTAACCAATCAACAATCAACTTTGTTGTTTCTAGTTCTTTATCTTTGGTTAGATTAGGTATTATAACAAATTTATTCATATAACCATCCTTCTATAATTTAGGTAACGCCAATGTATGAAGTTTTATAAAATCTAGTGTGCATTGCCTAAATAAAGGCACATTTATATTTTATAATTTTTCATGAGCTTTATCAACTATTGTTTTTAGAATATTGTTAATTTCTTCATCATCATTATAACATCCTCTTCCAGTAGTCAAGTATAACAAATATTCTATATTACCTTCTGGACCTTTGATTGGTGAAAAACTTAGAGCTTTTATACCGAATCCTATGGATAATACATATTTCATTATCTTTAAAATTACTTCTTCATGAACAGCTTTATCTCTTACTACACCCTTTTTGCCAACTTTTTCTCTACCAGCCTCGAATTGAGGTTTTATCAGACAAACCATCTCTCCATTGTCATTCATCAACTTCTTAACTGGCTCCAGTACTTTAGTTAATGAAATGAACGAAACATCAATTGAAACAAAATCGACTTTATCATCTAGCATATCTTCAGTAACGTAACGTACATTAGTTTTTTCCATACATACAACTCGTTCATCTTGCCTTAATTTCCAAGCAAATTGACCATAACCAACATCTATGGAATATACTTTTTTTGCTCCATTTTGTAACATGCAATCTGTAAATCCACCTGTTGATGCTCCAACATCGGCACAGATTTTATTTTCTAATGCTAGCTCAAATTCTTTTACAGCTTTATCTAATTTCAATCCTCCACGACTTACATATGGATTAGGGTTTTTCTTGATTATAATTTCCGATTTTATATCAAATTTAGTTCCGGGTTTGTCTTCCCTCTGACCATTTACAAAAACCTTACCTGTCATAATAATTGATTTAGCCTTTTCTCTCGAATCAGCAAGCCCTTTACTGAAAAGTAATATGTCAAGTCTTTCTTTTTGTACCATAGTTATATGCATTCCTTCCACACTTAATAATATATTAATTTATAACATCGATCAAATAATATATAGTAATCCCAATAGTCTATATATGTTTTATTACTCAAAAAGTATTCCGGTTATCCATTAATATAAGATATTATATTATTATATATACTTTGTTCATCTAATTCGCATAATCGTATTAGTTCATTTCTTGTTCCATGTCTAACAAAATCATCTTTTATTCCTAAACATACTACTTTTGTGTTAACATCTATATCAGTTATATATCTAATAATATTATTTCCATATCCTCCAGAAATAACATTTTCCTCAACAGTAAATATATAGTCATGACTTTTAGCTATTTCTTCTATTAAAGATTTATCTATTGGTTTAATGAATCTAGCATTTATTATTGTAGGATTTATACCATCATTATCTAATAATTTTGCTGCATCAATAACTGTTTGAGTTAATGTACCCACACCAATTATAGCTATTTTAGTTCCATTTTTTATAATTTCACTTTTCCCGTATACTATCTCTTCATTGTGTTCATTCAATTCTTGAGAAGCTTTACCTTTCGGATATCTTATAGCAATTGGTCCATCATCAAAGTTTACCGCATATCTTACCATTGATTGAAGCTCTGCTTTATTTTTGGGAGCAACTATAGTCATATTAGGCATATGATTAAGAAAAGAGATATCAAAGATACCTTGATGAGTTTCTCCATCTTCACCAACCAAACCAGCTCTATCTATAGCAAATACGACTGGAAGACGCTGCATACATACATCATGCAATACCTGGTCATAAGCCCTCTGTAAAAATGATGAATATAAAGCCACCACAGGTTTCATACCACTAGATGCAAGACCAGCAGCAAAAGTTACTGCATGTTGTTCTGCTATACCAACATCAACAAATCTATCTGGATATTTTCTAGCGAATTTATCTAGCCCTGTTCCTTCAGGCATAGCTGCAGATACTGCCACTAATTTATTATCATTACTAGCTAAATCAATAAGTGTATCGCCTAACGCCTTGGAATATGTGTCTATACATGGAGCTTTTTTAGCTTTTCCATTTTTAATATAGAAAGGTTTGGTTCCATGATATTTAGTCGGATTCAATTCAGCCGGTTTAAACCCTTTTCCTTTTGTTGTGTTTACATGAATAAGCACTGGTTCATTTAATCTTTTGGCTTGATTTAATGTTTTTATAAGTGCAGATATGTTATGTCCATCTACTGGACCCAGATAAGTAAATCCTAATTCTTCAAATAGCATTCCAGGTATGACAAGTTGCTTTATACTAGATTTTACATCTCTAATGACCTTTACGACCTCTTTACCTATTCTAGGAATTTTAGTTAAGGCTTTTTCTACTTCTTCTTTCATTTCTTTATAAACGGTTCCTGTTCTTATTGTATCCAAATAGGATGATAATCCTCCTACATTTCTTGAAATGGACATTTGATTATCATTAAGTATGACAATCAGATTACAATCAAGTCTCCCTGCATTATTCAATGCCTCAAAAGCCATTCCTCCTGTCATAGATCCATCACCTATAATAGGTACTATATAATTATTCTCATGCATAATTTCTCTTGCTTTAACGAATCCAAGCGCAGCAGAAATTGAAGTAGAGCTGTGTCCGGTCTCAAATATGTCATGTTTACTTTCTAATCTTTTAGGAAATCCACTAAGCCCATTTAATTTCCTAATTGTTTTAATTTCTTCTCTTCTGCCCGTTATCATTTTATGGATATAAGTCTGATGCCCAACGTCCCATATCAACTTATCATATGGGGAATTAAAGCAATAATGAAGAGCTAATGTTAATTCTACAACTCCCAAATTAGAACTTAAATGTCCACCAGTATTGCTTACTACTCTTATCAAATATTCTCTTAGTTCTTTGGCTAGCTGATTTAACTGGTCAATTTCTAAAGCTTTAACATCTTTAGGACTATTAATTGACTCCAAAATATTATTCACTATTTTCAACACCTTTACTTATCATATAATATAACTAATTTCCTAATAGTAACTTATGACTTATTATTTTTTTTATTCTGCTTTCTAAAAAGGCTATAAATCACACCTAATCTATAAACTATCAAGTTAGAGTGTCTTAATGCGATTTCTTTCCCTATGGCTTTACCCCCTACAGTAATTGCTGCAATTATCCCTGTAAGTAGTATATTAAAGATTGTGTTCTCTACATGAAATTTAGCTACTAATTTGATAACAATAACTCCTGTAGCCAATCCAGATATAATACCAGATATATCTCCAATTACATCATTAAAAAAATTAGCTACAGCTCCAGCATTTCTAATAATAGTTATACTTTCTCTAGACCCTCTTACCTTGCTTGCAGCCATAGAATGAAAAGGCGTTTCTTCAGCTGCAGTTACAGCAATACCTAACAAATCAAAAAATACACCTAATAATACTATTATTAAAACAATAATAATAGCACCATATAGGCTTACCTTATCCATAAGTACCAAAGATATATACCCTAGTAATATGGCTGTTATTAACGTAATTATGGTTATTGTAGCAATCCAGAAAGTGTTAATCTTTTTATGTGCATATAAACTTCTAAACTTTACTTTTGCTTTATTTTTACTCAAAATTTTTCCCTCGTTTATTTTTAAATCCGTTGGTTTTATGTATAATAATTATGTGATTTAATAGTCGTTATATAATAATTTATACTAAAGATAGCATATCTAGTAAATTTTGCGGCTTATAGTCCAGCAGGTTTTCCCGAATTAATACTTTCTTGTCGCCAAAAAAGCGGTTCCCCATTAAATTAATTCCTACTATGTCACCATAAATAGCGCTGGATCACCATTTAACCACACCGTAATCCTAAATAAGCTTCAATAATGAACAGCCTAGGAGTTTTCCTCAATGATATCGTGTAATCCCTAGCCTCTTTAGCGAAAAGAAGTTTCAAGTAACAATATCCGCTTAACTTTTGGCCAAAAGTCTAGCTCTTAAATTACTATCCCCTTTATTTCACGCAAGGCAGGCTACTCTGTCCACAGCTTTCGCCGCATGACAGGTTTACTCCTGCGCCGTAGATAACTGTATCTAACAGTTTCCACATACACAGGTCTCCACGACAAAAGGGTCCACGCCCACATGCCATTGTGGATCGCCCTTATGTCTTAACTCCCAGCATAAGCCCGCAACTGGGCGTCACCAGCCAACACCAGGAACTTCATCGATATGCCCTTTTACGGATTTTTAGGCCCGTCTTCGAGATTAACAATACCAACTAGGATACTGCATCTTTAGTATAACCAATAATATATCATATTGAGAAATAAATCAAGTATCATTAATTAACAAATTTACTTATTATTGATTTTTTATTTACATTTTTTGTAATTATAGATAATATTAGTTAATTAATAATGCTATTACTATGCCTAAAGCAGCTCCAACTAATACTTCCATATATGTATGTCCAAGCAATTCTTTCAGTTGCCCATCTATCTTTACTCTATAAGCTCCCAGTGCTTCTATAATATTATTAATTGCTTTTGCTTGTTTACCAGCTGCCATTCTTACTCCAGCAGCATCATACATAACAATAAATGACATTATCATAAGTCCACCGAATATGGGATGATTATATCCCATTATCTCACCTACTGAAAAAGTCGCTGCCATAACAGAAGCTGTATGAGAACTAGGCATCCCCCCTGAACCCATAATTCTATCCATCTTGATTTTTTTAGTTTTTATTAAGCAAGTAAAAAATTTAATACCTTGGGAAACAAACCAAGCAACAATTGCAGCTAATAAAACCCTATTTTCAGTAATAGTATAAAAGTTCTCCACTAAATGCACCTCATTTTTTTCTGCTTCTAAGATATAAAATAAACTCTTCTAAAAATTCTTTATTTCCATTATCAAAATTTTCTAAGCTGTCTAGAGCTTTTTCAATTAACTCATTAACTATTTGCCTTGATTCTTCTAACCCTTTTATAGAAACATATGTTTTTTTACCATTCTTGTTATCACTACCTACTTGTTTTCCTAATTCTTCAGTTGTACTAGTAATATCAAGCATATCGTCTTGAATCTGGAAAGCTAATCCTATACAATTACCTATTTTCCTAAAAATATCGACTTTTTGGAGGCTTCCATGAGCAAGTGTTGCTCCTGCAGTAAGTGAAGCTTCTATTATTGCAGAAGTCTTATGAATATGAATATAATTAATAACGTCAATATTTGTTTCTATCTGAACAACATCAGCTACTTGTCCACCTATCATACCTTTTACTCCTGCAGCTGTTGCGATTTCCTTTGAAGCCAACAACTTGTGTTTAGTATTTACTTTATTATCTTTTAAACAAGCGCCTAACATAATCTCAAAAGCAGTATTAAGTAAAGCATCACCAGCTAAAACAGCAACATCTTCACCATATTTTTTATGACATGTTAACTTACCCCTTCTATAATCATCATCATCCATAGCAGGTAAATCGTCATGTATAAGTGAATATGTGTGAATCATCTCCATTGCTGCCATAAATGGTTCTATATCCATAACATTATTACCACCACATATTTTATAAGCCTCTAACATCAATATAGGGCGAATTCTTTTCCCTCCTGACATTAAACTATACTTCATGGCATTATAAACTACCTGGTCGTATAATGAAGTACTTTTAGGCATATATTTAGTTAAAACATTCTCTACCAACTTTTGTCTGCTTTTAAGCTCATTACTAAAATCCATTCTTGTCATTTCCTTCCTTAATATACATTGCTCTCAATTAGCATATCCATTGCTAATTTTCTTTTTGTATCACTTCTATTTCTTTTTCCACTCTATCTATTTTTTCATTACATTCTCGCAGATATAACATTCCCTTTTTATATAATTCTAAACTTTCTTCAAGAGATGCTTCTCCTGATTCTAACTGTTCAACTATTTTTTCCAATCCATCTAGGTTTTCTTGAAAAGTCAATTTATTACTCATCATAACCCCACTTTCCACTTTTAGTATTTTCAACTTTCGCTTCTATGTTTCCATCACTCAATTGTATTAATAGAGTCTCTCCTATATTGACATCACTTATACTATTTACCTTACCATTATTGTTTTGTATATAGGAATACCCTTTTTCCAGATTATTAATTGGAGATAGTACATTTAATTTATGCTCCAATAGATTAACATCATTTTTATATTTTTTATTAATCTCTTTCATACTTCTATCTAATCTATCCTCAATCTCTGATAGATATTGTCTCTCTTTCAATAATCTCATTGAAGGACTATTATAATCGAGTTTCATTTTATTAAGTGCTATAGTTTTTACACATAGCTCTATTTTTCTTTTTATATTATTAGTAAGCTTATATTCATATTTATCCAGAATAATATCTATTTCATCAAAAGCTGGAATAGCAAGTTCAGCTGCTGCTGAAGGGGTTGGCGCTCTAAGGTCAGAAGCGAAATCTGATATAGTATAATCTGTTTCATGACCAACAGCAGATATTATTGGTGTTTTTGCTTCAAAAATGGTTTTGGCAACTATTTCTTCATTAAAAGCCCATAGATCCTCTATAGATCCGCCACCTCTACCGATAATAATAACATCCACATCATCCATCTTGTCAAGATATCTAATACCTCTAACTATATTTTCTGCTGCTCCATTTCCTTGTACTAGAGATGGATAAAGAATAAGACCTATATAAGGATTTCTTCGTTTTGACACATTTATCATGTCACGAATGGCTGCACCTGTATCTGAGGTAACGATTCCTACTTTTCTTGGATACCTAGGAATCTTCTTCTTGAAATCAGAATTAAAATACCCTTTTTTCTGCAACTCTTCTTTTAATAGCTGAAACTTTTTATACAGATTACCCATACCATCTGATTTTACTTGCTGTACATATAATTGAAATGTTCCTGCTCTTTCATAAACAGAAACATAACCTCTTGCAGTTATATCTACACCATCTCTAAGGTCACACTCTACAAAATCACGATAGCTCTTGAAAACAACACAAGAAATTGCACTGTTATTATCCTTTAGGGTAAAATATATATGTCCTGAACTGTGAATCTTACAATTTGATACTTCCCCTTTAATCCAGATATCGTTTATAACATAATCATCTATGAATAATTTTTTAATATACGCATTAACTTGTGATACTGAAAAAATACTTTTTTTCATTAATATCTCCTCTATCTATTAATTGACGACTTTTGCGAGTATACCATTCACAAAAGATGGCGAATGGTCTCCTCCATACTTTTTAGCAATTTCAACTGCTTCATTTATTGCTACATTAGTAGGTATATCATCGTCATATTCAATTTCGTAAATAGCCACTCTAAGTATACTTACATCTACTTTCGACATTCTGCTTATGGACCATTTCTTAGCATTAGTATTTATTGTCTCATCTATAGCATCCATTTTCTCTTGTATAGATACAGCTTTGTTCTTTATATAATCTTTTACTTCTTCATTTGTATCCAATTCATCAAGATATACCTTAACTCTATCTTCAAATTTCTCTTCTTCATTAAACTCAATAGAAAATATCAGTTTAAAAATATGCTCTCTCATGATCCTTCTGTTCATAATGTACCTCCTGGGATTAATATATATATTAAATATATATATCTATTACATTTTAATACCCTTAAATATTAATATTTAAGGGTACTTTCATTATACTATATTTAGTTAATTGTACAAGTAATTATTAAAAAAAATAAGATTATCGTATATTTTTATCTATAACTCAGCTTTACTATCGTTATTTTAATACAGATATCATAGGGAAACTGCGAGTGTAATCATTATTAACCCATCTTTCCCATCTTTAATTTAATACAGGTAAATGAAGTCTTATAGGTTGGATCAATTTACTTACTTTTCAACATTAACTCCGGCAACTCTTATATTAATCTCGTCAACTTCTAACCCTGTCATAGTTTCTACTGCACTCTTAACTTTTTCCTGAACACTATTAGTTACTTCAGGAATACTACTTCCAAAATCAACAATTATCGAAAGTTCTAGAGAAACATCTTTTTCTCCTACATCTACCAATACACCTTTTGCCAAATTCTTTTTACCAAGTTTTTCAACTAGATCGCCAGTAAAATTACCTACCATTCCAGCTACTCCTTCAACTTCTGTAGCAGCTAATCCAGCAATTATGGCTATCACTTCATCTGCAATGTGAACTTCTCCAACTTTATCCTTTTCATGTATTTTAACTGTTTGCCTATCCATTAAATAATCCTCCTAACTAAGCTTTATTTTATTTAAAGATAACATCATGCTATTTTAAAAACCATTTCTAGGTTAATTATATCAAATCTTAAAGGTTTTGCAAATTATTTTTTTATTGAAATTAAGGCTTTTATGAAAGAAAACTCTTTACATAAAAGCCTAATATGATATTTGTCATTCTATTAATTTGATTTATTTACATCTAATAAGGTTATTACTATATTTTCTGCATCAACTCCTGTTTGTCTTCTAACGACATCTTCTACTTTTGCAAGATCCGCTTGAGATAATTCTTTTGCATTAATAACAACATCTACTTTACTGTCAATCAATCTTACGAAAACATCTTTAAATCCTTTTGCTTCTAGAATAGATTCTGCGGCTGCTTCTTTCTCAATCCTATCTTGAAGGTCAATCATTTCTTTAACAGCTTCTACCTTATTATCTTCTTTCAGACTATCATTATCTATAAGTGCTAAATATCCTTCTTTCAATTTTGAATAAGTTTGTTCCCTATCAATTCTAGCTTGTAGGAAATATCCAGCTTCCATAGTATTTTTACTAGTCAGAACAGCTTCTCCCACATTACCATCGTTTTTATCTGAGGTGGTTTCTTTAGTATCTTTTTTTGCTTCTTCAGGTGTACTGGTTGCAGGCTGTTGATCTGCCCCATCTGCCTGCTTTTGTTGATCGGTTTGCGATTGATTATCTATTGGTGTTTCTCCTTGAGCTACATCATCTGCAATTTTATCTGCATTTTCATCCACTTTAGTTTCATTCTCAACACCTTCACCATTAGGTACTAATGCAGTTGGTGTAGTTACATTCTCTTTGTTTTTATCATCTTCGTTCTGATTACTCAATACTTCAGTTGTAGGACTGACATCCTTTTCAGTAAAGCTAAGATATCCTGCTATTGCAATCATAATAACCAAAGCAGTAATTATAATTTGATTCTTTTTAAAAGTTTGCACCTTTATTCCCCCTTATTTTGAACCATTTTCATTACTTCTATTTTATGCATAGGTACGTCTAATAATACTTTAGCCGCATTTATTAAGTTATTTTTAACAAGTATATCATCACCGCCTTCAGCTATTATTACAACGCCACTAACTTCTGGTTCAAGCTCTTTTAATATGATTGGTTTAGTAGAACCGTCCGAGTTATTGATAATTACAGTGGCTTCAGTAGAATCTTCTTGGATAGTTTGTCTTTTTCCACCTTCACTGTCTTCTTCATCAGATTGTGTTTTTGAATTTGGGGTATCTTTATTTATAACTATTTCACCACTATTCTTAAGCATGATTACTACTTCAACTTTACCCACTCCATCAATGTTAGCGAATTCTTTCTCAAGTCTTTTTTCAAGTTTTTCTTCATAAGATTGAGGATCACTGGCTTTATATGTATTAGGTGCTATTATACTGTTATCTACTTTAGTGTTATCAATTGATTTGATAAATGTTTTGGAAAGCATTAAAAGTAATACTCCTGTTAAAAACATAATGAAGAGAAAACTTATTTTTTTCTTATCTTTTTCACTCCTATTGCCTTTAGTAAAAAAATCAAATTTCATTTCTTCCTCCTGTACTTCTATGGGTTTATAACAAAGTAAAACATTTTAACATGTCTCTATAGTAATATGTATATTATTAGAGGATAGTTTATAGAAGTTTTTAATAATATTTTTTATTTTTTTTTCTAATAAAATATCTTGTGATGTCCTCAGATCTTGTTCTTTACCTGATTCTCCTATGAGAACTTTTTCTATTTTTACTCTCTCTAAGTTAGATTCTTTGTCAGTTGTATCATTACTTATTGTCAAATATATTTCTTTTATTTCGCCATATCCTTCAGTATTAATATCCTCTTCAACTACTACTGAAGCCTTTATGGCATGTATGTTGTCTTCATTTAATAAATCTTTTATATGAGTAATTATTTTTTCTTTATATATTTTCATAGTTATTTCATTATGAACATCCGAGTAATCATTATTTATATCTTGCGAATTAGAGTAATTAATCTTAAATTCATTTTCTATAATATTTAGGTTAAGTCTCTCCAGTATTCCATTATATTTAATTATTGGAGTTAAAATAATAATTATCAGAATAATACCAGAAAATAGTTTGAAATATTTTTTCATGTTCCCATTAGGTATAAGATATTCTAATATTTTTGCAAGTAATAAAAACAAAACGATATTTCTAATGAAATCATAAAAACTTTTCATATTATCAGTCCTTCAAAAATTATTTATCTTATGTAAGCAGTTATACTTGTCGCACTTAATATTATTGTTATAGTTATTATGAATAAAAAAGCAGTAATAACAACTATACCTAAAAGTATAAAACATATATCTCCTATACTTGATAGACAATTAACTATACGCTTATCAGATATAGGTTGAATTATAGCTGACGCGAATTTATACAATAATGAGACAACAAGAATTTTAATTATAGGTATAAGACATATGATTATAATAATTATCAGTGCAACAATACCTATTCCATTCTTAATCAACACAGCACAACCCAGTACCGTATCTGCTACACCACTTAAAGTAGTACCCACAAACGGAATAGCTGATACTGCAACTTTTACTGATTTATTAGCTATTCCATCTATAACAGGTGTTGTGAAGCTCTGTATTGCCAGTACTCCAGCGAAAATAATAACTATAGTTTTAATACCCCAATTTACAATAGTTTTAAATAACTCTACCATTTTTGATAATATGTTTTCTTCAGTAATACTATTGATTATTTCAAGAATTATAATTATGTATACAAAAGGTACAACGTACTTGAGAATTATATTTTCTACAATACCAATGATTATCAACATAATCTGACTATATAAAATAGTCGATGTATAATTACCAGACAGAGCAGTTGCGGCAAATAAACTAGGTACAAGAGTTTCAATGAATGTCTGTAAATTGGTTAATACTTTTACTGCAATGTCATTCAATATGTTATATGATTTCAAAATGATAGTTGACATTAACAAAAAAACTACAAAATAGCCAACCTCACCAACATATTTATTATTAAAAGCATTAGTAAAATTAGTAAATACTGCCGCTATCAGAGCTATGGCTATCAACTCTATAATCAGATTTATATTGTTTCTAACCTCAATAAAAACATTATTCAATATCATTGTAAATATATCATTGATATTTAAATCTAAATTACCTGTAATAACTTTATTCAAGGTTTCTCTGAAATCTATTTTCACTTCACTGTTGTCAATCAATATTTCATCTACCGCCGATTGAATATTATCATATTCAATTACTTTTTCTTGCTCATTTAATATGGTATCTACATCTGATGATGCAGATACATTTATAGATGATATCTTTAGAACTATAGCTATTATAAATAACCATCTAAGTCTTTTCATAAGTATTCTCCTATAATTTGCTTTTAACTATTATCAATTATTCATCTAAACTAAAATATTAGTTATCATATTGATGATTGATAATATTACAGGCATAGAAATAATCAATATCATTATCTTACCAACCATTTCTATTTTACTTGCTATAGCCTGTTGACCTGCATCTTTACATAGCTGTGCTCCAAATTCTGTTATAAAAGCGATTCCTAGTATTTGTAATAATATTTTAATATATATATCATTAATATTGATTAGACCTGTAATCCTAGATATCAAATCTAAGATTACACTAAGCTTATCTATAATAATAAATAAAATAACTATACTAGCTGCAATACCTATATAAATGCTAAACTCAGCATTACTCTTTTTCAGCATAACTATTAATATGGTTGAAACAATTCCGATAATAACAACTTGTACAGCTTCCATCAAAACATTCCTTTCAAAACAGTAACTATCCTTCAAATTTATAATTGAAATGTCGTTTGTATCTTATCAAAGAGTTCACTTATATATTCTACAATCCAATAAAGGACAACAACTAATCCTGCAAGAGTAGTTAACATAGCTTGCTCATCTTTTCCTGCTTTTTTTAATAATTGGTTCAACACTGCTACTACTATTCCGACTGCAGCTATTTTAAAAACAATGGATATATCCATAATTACCCTCCCCTCAGATTAAGCATTACTACAAATCATCTTATGTCAAATAAATAATACAATAACTAATATTCCTCCAAGAACTCCTAAGCTTCTATATAACTTGTTATATTTGTTGTCGTTTTCTATAGAAGTTTTTATTTCTTCATTTATCTGTTCAAGAAGTAAATTAATATTGTTGGTTTGCATTTCTTTATCCAAATATCCTATATTTTCACTAAATATCATTATGTTCTTTATATCTATAGGGTTTAGATATGTTCTCTTTAATATTTCTTCTGCTTTTTTCTTCCATACTTCAGTTAGTGATTTGCCTAAGTTGAGTTTCAATTCCTCTGCTATGGATCTAAAGAAATCTGATATTTCATGATCGAATCTTTTGCTAATATCTTCTAACGCTTCTGGCATAGGAGATAATGAATAATTTATTTCTCCTCTTAACAAGATTAAAGCTTTTTTAAAGGTACGTAGATCTTCACTTCTTCTTATGTAGCTTTTACTATAATAGAAACCAATAAGTGATGAAGACATCAAAATCAATGTAGCACCTAATATTTTTATAATCATAAACTATCATCTCCTAGACCTACTGATTTTCAATTACAATACTCATCAGTTTGAATTGTTTGTCATATATTTTTTTGATGTCGCCAATACCGTTCTTGCTTTCTAGCACTATGAATCTTTCAAATATATTTTTGCCAATCAATTTCTCTAAGATAGGTTTGTTTTTTACTTCTACAAGAGATGAGCCATGAACGGTACATATCATTTTGCAACCAGCATTAATAACAAAATCAATTGCTTCTATATCATTGCTACTTCCTATTTCATCTACAGCAATAACTTGTGGAGACATGGATCTTATAAGCATCAACATTCCTTCCGTTTTGGGACAACCGTCAAGTATATCTGTTCTGATACCTATATCATTTTGAGGAATACCTCTATAACAGCCTCCAATTTCTGATCTTTCATCAACAACACCAACTGTTATTCCTTTATTACTCTTGAAACCGTTAGAAAGCTGTCTAACAATATCTCTCAATAGCGTTGTTTTACCACATCTAGGAGGAGATATTATCAATGTATGTAATATTCTATTATCTTGTAATATGTATGGAATAACTCTATTGGAGCAACCCTTTATCTCATGAGATATCCTGATGTTTATACAAGTTATGTTCTTCATAGTTTTCACCTTATTGTTTTCTACGATTACTTTTCCTGCCAATCCTACTCTATGTCCTCCATCTACTGTTATATACCCATTACGGAGCTCGTCCTCAAATGCATATAATGAATAATTGCTTATGAACTCTATAGTGTCTTTTATATCTTTTTCAGTTACTATATATACATCTTCATCGTCTTTCCACAAATTATTATCATGTAGAAAATATTCTTTATTATCTATTCTTATGATAAGAGGTTTATTAGTTCTTAATCTTATTTCTTGTAATAATTGCAATTCTTCATTATTCAATGAACTTAACCATCCTCTAAGATCTGTTGTTAATATTTTTTCAATAGTTTCTTTTTTCATCACTTGTCCACCTTTCTTAAAATAATATATGTCCATACATACTCTTTTATGATAAGAAATTTCTATTTAACTCAACTTCCCCATCTTTAATTTAATACAGCCAAATAACTATATTTATATTCTATAAATCACTCTTGTCAGCTTATATACATGTAATGTTGAAATTGTAAAAACGAATATTTAACATAATCAAACCTGTTGAATCATATATTGTATAATTAAAAAGCTTGTATAAAAAAAGGAGTAATTTTCATGAGAATTATTTATCTATTATTTATATGTTTATTATTTATTAACCCTATAGATGTAAATGGTAATGAAGAAACTTCTAATGAGTGGAAATATATTCATGGAAAAGTAATAAATATTATAGAAGATACAATTGACGAAGAGAATTTCATGCGTTATCAACGAGTACTTGTCAGATTGACCGAAAAAGATTTATCCAGCGAGGTAGAAGTGGAGAATATAATCAATACTGCATCGATATATAAAATTATTGTCGAATCGGGTGATGAAATTATTATCGTAGGTAATCAGGTAGGAGAAACTATTGAAAATGGTAGAGTCTATTCATATGCCCGTGACAAATACCTTTTATATTTATTATTAGTTTTTATTGGAGCCTTACTGTTATTTGGAGGAAAAAACGGTTTTTATTCAATTATGAGCTTGGCGATATGTGTTTCGTTAATTCTTTTTGCCTTTTTCCCATTCATCATGAAATCATATAATCCAGTTATTGTAGTAAGCATAATAAGTATAATATCAACTTTAATTACATTGTCCATCATCGGAGGCTTCAATATTAAGACCTATGCAGCTATAATCGGTACCATAGGTGGAGTAATCAGTGCGGGTCTTTTGACATTCTATTTTGGAGCATTAACCCATATTCAAGGTATTGGTGATGAAGATGTAGAACTTCTATCATATTTTACAGAAGGATATAATCTTAACTTTAGAGATCTGCTATATGCAGGTATTATCATAGGGGCTCTAGGTGCAATTATGGACGTTAGTATGTCTATTGCTTCTTCTATGGGAGAGCTTTATGAGAATAACCCTAGAATTAGTAAAGATCAGCTTTTTAGAGCAGGAATGAGAATTGGTAAAGATATAATGGGTACTATGTCCAATACATTAATTCTTGCATATGCAGGTAATTCCATAAGCATGATTTTGGTATTTTTCTTATATGACAGGTCATTAATACAATTCATCAATTCAGATCAAGTAGCAGGAGAAATATTGAGGGCTCTATGTGGTAGTATAGGATTGATATTCAGTATACCTATAACTTCAATGGCATTCATCTCTATCTGCAAGAAAAAAAATAATTACGTTAAGCCAAGAGCAATTTACAGAAAATAATTCATCATATATTAATCAACCGAATACATTATAGAGACTAAAATTTCAAAAACATATATTGTAGCAAAAAAAATAAAAGCCATTTATAATCTTGGCTTTTATTTAATATCATATTATACTCTTGATAAGTATTCACCTGTTCTAGTATCAATCTTAATCTTATCTCCGATATTAACGAATAATGGAACATTGACACTAGCACCAGTTTCAACTTCTGCTGGTTTAGTAGCTCCAGTAGCTGTATCACCTTTTACTCCTGGCTCTGTATGAATTATTTCCAATTCAGCAAATAATGGAGGCTCTATTCCGAAAACTTCGTTTTCGTGGCTTAAGATTTTAACCATATCGTTTTCTTTAACAAATTTTAAAGTGTCACCTATTTGATCACTATTGATTGCTATCTGGTCGTAAGTTTCGATATCCATAAAATGGAATAAATCGCCATCAGTATATAGATACTGCATATCCTTACGTTCAATATGTGCTTTTGGCATTTTTTCAGTTGGTCTAAATGTCTTTTCAATAACTGAACCAGTTTTCAAGTTCTTAAGCTTTGTTCTAACAAACGCAGCTCCTTTACCTGGTTTAACATGTTGAAATTCAACAACAGTGTATATTTGATTTTCATATTGAATAGTTAGACCATTTCTAAATTCTCCAGCTGATACCATATATATTTCCTCCCTAACTTTTATCTTTTATAGTGTAAACTAATACGGAAATTTTTTCAATAGTTTTATAAGAATTATTAAAACTTATATAACTTATTATAATAATTAGGAAGCTTAATTATACTACTTCAATTAATTGTTTTGGAGAAGAAACGAAGTTAACCATGCCATCTTTGGTTACACATACTAAATCTTCTATTCTTACACCACCGAATCCAGGTATATATATTCCTGGCTCAACAGTTACTACCATATTCTCTGTAAAAACGGTTTCATCTCCAACAGAGAATCTTGGTTCTTCATGTATGAATAATCCAACACAGTGACCTAATCCATGTCCGAAATTATCTCCATATCCTTTTTCTGTAATGACATCACGAGCGATTTTATCAATATCTTTACCTACACAACCTGCTTTTACTGCATCTAATGCTTTTAGTTGTGCTTCTAGTACTATATTATATATTTCTTTTTGCTTTTCACTAGCTTTTCCTACTACAAAAGTTCTTGTCATATCTGAACAATAACCTTTGTAAATACATCCAAAATCAAGTGTAACGAAATCTCCTTCTTCTATCTTCTTCTTTGAAGGAGTAGCATGTGGCAATGATGAATTGAGTCCAGATGCAACTATTGTATCAAATGAAAGGTTCTCAGCCCCGTTCTTTTTCATACAAGTTTCTAATTCTAGAGCAACTTCCTTCTCCGTAACTCCAGGTTTTGTGAATTCTAATATATGTTTATACGCCAGATCTCCAATGGAAGCCGCTTTTTTGATACATTCTAATTCTTTATCGTCTTTAACCATTCTAATTTTCTCAACGATATTTCCCATAGGAGTGAATTCCATGATGTCTAATCCTTCTGCGAATTGTTTATATTCCTGATATGTCAATACATGGTCTTCGAATCCTATTATTTTGGAATTATCTTCTTTTATAAGTTTATTGAGCGTTGGAAACAAACCTTCTCTCGTATAATCTATTATGTCAAATTGAGAAGCTTGTTTTCCTGCTTGCTCTACGTATCTGAAGTCTGTTAATAGTTTTTTCATGTTTCTTGATATGTACAAATAAGCATTGGAACCTGTAAAACCACTAAGATATCTTCTATTATAACTTCCTTTTATAATTGTTGCATCTAATTCTAGTTCATCTAATTTTGATTCAAATTGTTGTAACCTTGTCATTTATGATCTCTCCTTTACCATTAATTGATACATAATAAATTTATTTTAAAATATGTTCTATCGCAATAATATAACCATCCAAACCTTTTCCATATATTTGTTCTGCACAAACTGGCTCAATCACAGATATCTTACGGAAATCTTCTCTTTCATGTATATTAGATATGTGTAATTCAATAGTTTTTATATTTACAGATGCTATAGCGTCTCTTATTGCATAGCTATAGTGGGTATAAGCTCCTGGATTAATAACTATCCCATCAACTTCTTCAAAATAACATTGTTGAATCTTATCTATAATTTCCCCTTCTGAATTGGATTGAAAAGTATCTATTTCTATCTGGTGTTTATCTGCAGCTTCTTCAATCATTTTAATTAGATCATTATAATCTCTATTACCATATACACTTTTTTCCCTAATCCCAAGAAAGTTGAGATTAGGACCATTGATTACTGTAATTTTCTTCATATATATTATCCTTTTTAATTTATTATAATAGTGAAATTATTTCTTCAGCAATACTTTTAACATCCTTACCTGATGTTTGAATTATAATATCTGCTGTGCTAAGATACTTATCTTCTCTTGATTCGAGCATTTCTGATATGGTTTTTACATAATCATCTGTTTGTAGCAAAGGTCTGGTATCATTATCTTTAATATTATTAATTATATGCTCAACATCAGCATGCAAAAAAATAACCTTACCTATTTTTTTTAGTAATTCCCTATTTTGTTCTTTTAGAACTATACCTCCACCAGTTGATATTATAGTATTATCTTTTTCTATTAATGATTGTAAAAATTTTGTTTCTTCACTACGGAAATAATTTTCTCCATCAATATCAAAAATATCTTTTATACTTCTATTTTCTTTTTTCTCAATTTCTTCATCTGTATCTATAAAATTTCTATCAAGTATTTTAGATAATTGTTTACCTACTACGGATTTTCCACTTCCCATAAAGCCTACTAATAAAATATTATCTACCATTTATACACTCCTTTATCCATATAAATTAATTAATTCATTCATGACATCTTCTAGTATATCCTCAGTGATTATAATATCATTCCAAACTTCATATGCTTTGATACCTTGATAAAAAAGCATCCCAAAACCGTTCAATATTTTTATACCGTTCTTTTCAGCTTCTTCCAGAAATTCTGTTTTTGTAGGATTATAAATGAGGTCTACAGCTATATGAAACTTTTTATAAAAATCAGTATCATCAATTGGATTATCATGTACCTTTGGTGACATTCCTATAGGTGTAGTCTGTATTGCAATATCAAAGGGTTCTATTTTACCAATCTCATCTAATCCTAATACTTTGGTCTCGACATTATAATATTGTCTAATATTATTAGCAAGTATTTGTCCTTTTATAACAGTTCTATTAATAATCGTTATCTTTTTACATTTTTCTCTTGCACAAAGCATTCCTACTGCTTTTGCAGCGCCTCCTGCTCCAATGATTACAATCTTACTGTCTTTTAGTTTGATTGAGTTTTTTATTAAAGATGCATTAAGTCCATCTGCATCTGTATTATACCCAATATATCCATTATCTGTGAATTTCAACGTGTTTACTGCGCCTATTTGCTTTGCAAAAGGTGTGATTTCTATTAATTTATCCATTACTTGTTCTTTATACGGTACAGTTACATTAAGTCCTTTTATATTAAGTGCTCTCGCACCTTCAATAGCTTTATCAAGCATACCATTTTCTACTTTGAATGGTAAATACACATAATTCATATCTAGCTTGGAAGCCAAGATATTATGAATGATAGGTGAAATCGTATGTTCAATTGGGTTACCTATAAGTCCTAAAACTTTTGTCTCTCCATTAATTTTTTGTCTCATTTTTTTTTACCCTCTTTAAGTAAGCTTTTATGATTTTCTTTTCTGTGTTTCTTTTGATTTTCGTAATCCACTCTTCTTTTTCTGCTATAGGCACAACTAATATTGTTTTTATTTTTATTCGATTTCCACCATATATATCTGTAAATATCTGATCTCCTACTAAAACAGTATTTTTTTTATTAGTCTTTATAGCCTGCATAGCTCTCTTTAGATTTCTAGTCATTGGTTTCAAAGCTTTGTGAATTGCAAAAACCTTAAGTTTTTCATTAAAAGTAGTAACCCGTATCTTATTGTTATTTGATACTAATGCAATTTTGAATCCCATTTTCTTAATATCTTCAAATAAATCTATAATCTCTTTATTAGGATGTTCCATATCATAAGGAACAAGCGTATTATCTATATCAAATAATATACCTCTATATCCTTCTTCATATAATTTCTTATAGTCAATCTGTCTTATAGAATCAGCATACTCTGATGGAAAGAATCTTTCTAACAATTATATCACCCTAAGCTTTTATTAAATTTCACTGCTATATTATATCATTTTGATTATAACAATTTAGATAATACAATACAAGGTTTTTAAACAATAAAAGTGTGCAACAGCACACATCAAATTATTCTTTAGTTATTTTATCAACTTGTTCTGGATATAATTGTAAATTATTAGTATTATCTCCATTGCTTACATAAACATAGACTTTATTTTTATATATGGTGATACTAAAATGAGAGTAACCACCTTTTTTTAGTTTAATATGAGGTATTTCTTTTATATCAAAACCATCTAATTCCTCTATTAGTAAATTTATGAAATTGTCTTCTACAGCATCAGAATTAATATCTACCTTTTTATTGATATTCAAATTATTTACAGAATAATTCTTAAAGTCATTATTATTGTTAATTATATTTTCTGCCGCTTGACCTAGAATTACTGCATTAGATATATCTGTTTCTCTTTTGTAGTTATCAATCTTGCTTATTTGTTTTGGCACGAAAAATGCAATTAACAGTATTAGAATAATTACAACAGCAGAAATTTCTATATAAAAATACATATTTTTATCTTTTAGATAATTGATTAAAGATTTCTTCATAAAAATGTCCTCCACACATAATAGCTTTATATCATATATCTTTACTAGTTATAATATTGGCTCCTAGCGTATTCCTAAAGTGATTAATTGCAAATTGATGACCTTCATCAGTTAATCCACAACAACAGTCACTTATCACCGTAATCTCATAACCAAGATTATATGCATCAATAGCAGTGTGCAAAACACATATATCAGTACAGACTCCCATTAAAACCAACTCCCTTATACCTTGTTGCTGTAAAACAAGATTAAGGACAGTGCCATTAAATGAAGAATACATAACTTTAGATATATTATAAGTCCTTTTAGGCATAATCTGTGAAAATAATTCTTCATCAATTGCTAGCTTACTTCCTTTTTTATTACAGTGAAGAGGAAACAACTTAGATTCTGGAGAATAATTATAACTTTCTTTTTCATGATTATCATTGCAAACATATAATGTTTCATCTTTTTCTTTTATATCATTAATAACTTTTAATATATTAGGTCTGATTGCCTGACCTCTCTTTCCTAAAGAAAGAACTCCTTGATCATCAATAAAATCATATACATAATCAATTAATAAATAAGCCCTTTTCACTAGACTTTACCTCCTTTACTTACAGCTATTCTTCTGTAAGTGATATTTTGAATTCTTCGGATTTTCTTCCTAGTTCATTATTATATACCACTATCCACAAATATCCAAGACTATCTGAAAATTCTTCTTCTTTTAACGTAAAAATAAACTTATCATGATTTGCTTTGCCAGAGGTTACTAATTGTTTGTATTCACTATTATCATTTCCAGAAGGTACAAAATATACTTCTGCTTCTGTAGAATCTCCTTTTACCGTTGCTGTCAATTCAGTATTATTGTAAATAGTTATCAACCCAGATTCGTCTTCTGTTAAAATTTTTCCTGACTTATTTTCAAAAGTTATTTTTTCAATAGCTGGTGGCTGTTTATCTAGTAACTGTTTATACAAAGTCACATATTTGTCATCACTAGATTTGCATGCAGTCAATGTTAATATTGTAATACCTAAGATAACTATTTTTTTTAACGTCTTCACAAAATCTCCTCCTATAATTCCTTGTTAATGCCTTGATGATCTAATATTTGAAGCAATATGTATTATCAGTACTCTCAACATTAAATTTTAAATTCTGATTGTTTATTTGCTTCTATAAGAAAAATCCTCTACTAAAGTTACGTGATATAATAAATTTTTTATAAAATTAATATTTCATAAGTTTCATTAATGGATAATATATCACATTTTATAATAATATAGTAATTGTGTCAAATTATGGGCATGAATTTGTGTATTCAATTATTTTATATTTCTATTTATTTATGATTTTTCATAATATTTTATCTTTTTTAATGGTTCGTTGTTGTTTTTTATGACCTTAATATTATACTACATCTTCCATTTTTTGTAAAATATAAAGACCTTTCATAGGTCTTTGCAAACATATACGATACTTTTTATTTATTAAATTATATTATTCCATCATAGCACAATTTTTTCACACTTATATATTTTATATATTATCAGTAGAATGAAATAATAACTTTATGAATTTTTTGATTTATTAAATTCCAGTAACTTTTCAATTTTTACAATTGTTTCTATGCGTTTATCCTCTGTAACATTTTCTTTTAAATTGTTTATTATAGCTTGTGCATACATTTTAGCTAAAACATCTTCTGTATTTTCTATACATTCCTTCTTCTTATTATCAGAAAAACTTATTTTCACTTTAATATCCTTATTAATATTTTTATTGTTCAAATAATACCCCTTAAAACTCTTTATTAATATATATGTTTATTATCATCAATTAATTAAGAATTCACAATAACTATAAATAATTATTGCACAAGTCAGTAATATGCTTGTGTATATCTATTGTACCTAATACGTTATCATTTAACTCAAGAGCATGATTAACATCTTCAATAATTTCAACTTTAATATTAGAATTAATAATTTGATCCAATAACTCTTTATTGAAATATTTATCTTTAGAACCAGTAATTAATAATCCGTTATATTTATTAATATATGGTAAACTATCTTTAAGAGGTGTTAAATATATATGATAGAAATTACTATATCCTTTATATTCATCCCTAACTTTACCCGATATTATTGTCCCCAAACTCTTTCCTATAAAATATATTATTTCATAAAATTTATCATTATTAACTATATTCAATAATTTTAATGCTTCTGGAACCAAAAATTCTTTAATATCTGTATCTAAATTATTGAAAGATAACTTAATAGCATAATTAATGCATAATACATCATATCTTTTTTCTAAAGCAGCTTTTCTTATATAATGTAAAACTGGCCTATTACAACTATTATTAAAACCTGGATATATTACAACTAGCCCTCTGCTATTATCCTGTGATAACATTAGATGTTTATACTTTTTATTATATGTACATGAAATTTCTGTTTTTTTAATCATATTCCTATTCCCACCTTTATATAAAACTTTAGGTATTAATCATATATCTTAGGAACCCCAAATATTTCAATGCTATTACTACGTTCTAAAGCATCTTCAACAAATCCTAGACATCTAAATGTATAATCAGTACTGTCAAGCTGGTCCAAAGCCCATTTTATAGAATTATCAATAAGCATTTCTATTTTTACTGCAATGATATCATGTTATCATTTTTGTACAAATGCCTAACTTCATCTTCGAAATAAAAAGAATCCTCAAAATCCAACTTTAATCTATCGTAATTTTCATCATAAATAACAATACCATCTTTTAAGATAACCATTTTCTTAAGATGATCATAATGTAACCCTGAATGATTATCAACTAATTTATAGCTTAGATAATTACTTGCTGTAGTATATTCTTTACCTATTTTCTCATATATGTACTTATCTCCAACATATGGCTCAAAGATACATATTTGGTCCCATTCAAAAGGTATAATTTCATTAATTAAATATTTACCATTATTGATAGATTTAATATCCTCTATTAATGATGTCTTTACTTCTATTATTTTTTTTTGCCTATAATTTATATAATCTCCACATATAAGTATAGTAAAAATCAAAATCAATGATATAATCACTTTTTTTATTTTCATTTTATCAATCCCCATAAAACCTAATATATTACCCTTAATCTTCTATCAATGTATTTATATATTATTATGTATTCTATACTTGTATAATTAATCAGCTGATTAGTATAATTTTTTTATCAATATATTTATTTTGTCATTTTCCTTAATAATGTTCCTGTGAAAAGAGCAATCATGACTACACCTAATATCATTTCAATAGAAGTAAATAATCTGCTTAATCCAATTGGCACTATATTACCATATCCCACTGTTGTAAAAGTTACTATACTAAAATGAAGATATGTTCCAAAAACATTGACGAGTTCTCTTATAGACATACAATTATGAGATGAAAATCCATAGTACACCGGTTGTCCTTCTATTTGTAATCCGCAAAATAAATATAATGATGCAAATACTATTACTAATATTGCCGAAATACCTAAAGTTCTAAAAGGTTTTTCACCATATCCTATAACTATACAATTAACAAATGATATAAATTTGTCCTTCTTTCTTTTGATAGTCATTCGTTCTAATTGCTTATATAAATAAAAATAATCACCTGACAGATCATTAATATTATTAATTTTACATATCTCGTATAGTCTATAATATATCATAGATATTTTTTTAATCTGGTCTACTCCTGAATAAAATGAGATAGAATCATTACTTTTTGTATCAATATTTTTTATATGAAATTTATCTATATATGTATTAGAATCCAACATCATATCTTTACTAAGTTCTAACATATCCAATATTTTTGGATACATAATTATTAAAAAGTTAAATTTACACTTACCAACAAAACTCAGCTTATATATAATTGGACTATCCATACTTAATGATTCATGTATTGTATCTATATATTTTGTATCCATAAATTTAGTTAATAAATAATACGAATTTTCACTATAGCATTTTAAAAATGAAGCTTTATCAAATACAACTTTTTCGCATTGTAATTCATATATATTACAATTTATAAATGTTATCTCAACTAGTTTTGAATCTTTTATAATAATTCTATCTAACTTACAATCTTTAAATACTATATTTCTCATATTGGAATCTTCAATAATGAAATTCTCAAATTCACATCCTTCTATAGTTAGTCCAAAAATTGAACAATTAATCCATCCGTGATTTATAAACTTACAATACTTCATACTTTCCGTAATGAAACACTCTATAAACTTCCCATTATAATACACAGATTGATTCAAATTAATTCTGTTATTTTTAATTTTACTAGCTATTACATTAACAATATTCTTTCCCATATTATTAAGTCGTTCATCACAATCAATCACTAAACACTCTTTGTCTATTTCATCTTGATATTTTATGCGTTTTTTATATGTATTTTGGAAATTTATATTTTTCTTTTCTATTATAAATTCATAAGTACTTTTTTTATGTTTTAAACTCAGTTTCTATCTCTCCCCCCATCTAGCATTATTAAAACTCATTTTTATGATATAATATATAATTAATGAGTTCTACTAGATTACCACTTATTATAGATGTGGGTTAATTCAATAAGATGGAATAATTGTTATTTAGTAAAACAGAACCCACATTCTGAACATCAATATATTACTATTTAATATAGTTGTTATAATCCTAATATTAACATCAACTACTAACTTCAACCCTTACTTTTAATAGGAATACCAGATTCACATGGTACTTGAGTTTGGCATAAACCACAACATGATGACATCAAATTATATTCTTTCTTTGTATGTTCTGTAATGATTTGAGATTGATATTTTCTGCATTTTATTTTATCATGACCATTTACAGAAATTGCCCCTGCTGGACACCTGTTTATACATTTCTTACAAGTACCATATTTATAATAAAGACAATATTCATGATAATCTGTATATGGTCTTAATGTTGGTTTAAGTTGTATCCTTGCTACTATAGAGCCACATCTCATTGCTTTTCCTACTTTTGTGATAAGACCATCACATAATCCAAATGTTCCTAACCCCGATACAAATGCAACATGTCGCTCTGACCAATTTGACGCATATCCATATTTTAATGATTTTTTATAATTCCACCCACCATATATAGCTGGTGCAACTGATTCATATCCATATTCAATTAAAATATTAACAAGATATTTACGAAGTAAATCATTAAATTCTTCTCCATATATTCTGGACTTTACCCAATTTTTAGCAGGAAAACATCTTTCCAGTCTTTGCTGAGTTTTTGTATATTCAGTCTGTGGTAATATCCAACTAATTACAGTTAATTCATCTGCACCAACCTTTAAATTAGGGTATTTTAAACTAAATATATCTAATGGAGTCCAATAAAATCCACCTATATCCTGTTTAATAAATCGATATAATGGATCATCACCTCTTGAATATCCAATAATAGGTTTTCCCCAAATCTTTTCGTTAGAGTCTGGATAATAATTATTAGGCATATGTGTAAATCCTTTAATCTTATTTTCTATGTATATAGATAATTCTTCATTTTTCATTATCATATCACCTCTTGGAAAGTTGATATACAATTATTTTCTTAGAGTATTTATAAAATATTGTTAAATAGTTATAAGATTGATATATCATTTTAAGAGCATAAAACATTTATGTAGACATTCTAGATATATATTAAATTGATAGGAGAAATTAATATTCAATAATGTTATTTTTACATACTAAGCTAAGGCTGTCAATAATTTGTTGCAACTTTAGCTTATAAAAAATATAACTCAACTTCCCACCTTTGATTTAATGTAGATAAATAAAAGTTATAGGTTGCAGAACAAAATATATAAGAAGCACATATTTTTTATTCTGCAAAACCTTTTAATTGGCATACTACATAAAATTTGAAATAAGAAAATCTAGTATATAACTATATAACCTTAGATTTTTTTTGAATATATAGTGTAGATAATTGCTTTACATAAGATGATAAAGGCTGAAACTGCTAGCAACGTCAGACTTATAGTTGAATTAATGAAACCAGTAATTACACATACAACAAGTAATGTATATAAAATTATATTAAAACTGATTTTACTAGATAACTGATTTAAAGCTATAGTTCTTTCATCATATTCTTCAATATAATATTTTTTCATTTTGTTATCGTCTTTGACCGCTTTATGATATTGAAAAGCTCTCATAGATAAGACAATTAAAGCTGCAAGACCAAAACCTGCACGAATACCATTAAGCATACCTCCAAAAAACCCTGCGATAATACTTCCAGTCAATACGCTATCCATAACAAAAAACAGATAACAGGTTGCAATTACTACAGGTAAAAGTATTATTGCAAAAATCAAACACAACTTTTCACGTTTCTTTAAAACTTTTTTATATTCTTCCATATTAAATATCCTCCATTTCTGAAAAATCAAAAACCTCTTCAATGGTCTTTCCAAAATATTTAGCTATTTTATATGCTAGTGGTAATGAGGCAGCATATTTACCTACTTCAATTGAAGTAATCGTTTGGCGTGTAGTTTTAACTGCCATAGCTAATTCTTCCTGAGATAACTTATGTTCTTTCCTTAGTACCTTAATATTGTTTTTAATGTTGTTTTTCATAATGCCTCCTTCCTACAGAATCATAATAATTTTAGCAAGTTAACTTTGCATTTTTAGTATAGCAAGCTTTGCAAATAATGTCAAGTATACTTTGCAAAATATGTTCCAATATTATCCTTTATACTATTTAACCTTTTAATACTTCCTTGGATATTATATAATTATGCTATTATACATAAATACAAGGAGTATTAAATTGAAAAAATCATATAAAACCCTATTGATAATATTATTTTACATAGTATTAATCTACTTTATAAAACCTATCAGACTAGTCAATCTTAACAATATAAATAAAATTGTAATTACAAATGAGGCTGAATCTAATCAATCTTCGCTTACACTAGATAATAATGAGATAAACAAGTTCAAAAAATCCATGGGGAATTTTACTATATTACCATTTACACTTAATAGTATTAAAGTAGTATATAATCTTCGTATGGACCTATATCATGGACGTAATAAAAAATATAGTTTTTATTTTTACTCTCATGATAATATTTTCGAAAGTGTAAGTATACCATCAGGAAAACTTTTGTATAAGATGAACTCTGATGTGCTTAGATTGCTTGAAGAGATTCTGCTAAAACATGATTTTTCATTGGAAGGGTATTAATAATAAAAAAATCTGTAACTTATAGAATGTAAAAAACTCCAACTTATTTTACTCTAAATAGTTGGAGTTTTTATATATTAATTTATATGATTTTTGAGCAAATTTAATATTCCAATACACTAAATTAAGCTATTTATTCTTTCTAGATAGAATATCTTTGATCATTTCTATGTTGTCAGTAAGATTACTTAAAACGCTTACAGCTTGACCTAACTTGTCATCACCTTTTATCATCTTGTTCTTGATGAATATGGATTTGATTTCATCAAGCCGTTTCTGTTCTTCACTACTTAAGCAACCAGCAATTTCTTTCCACTTAAGCATATTAGATTCCGCATCAGATGTTAGAGTCTGGGAATCATTTTCATAACTTGCTAGTATTTGATGATTCAATTCTTCATCGTTCATTATAGGAACTATCTTTTCCGCTATTTTATTCATGTTCCTATAAGAACCTTGAAGTTTGAAAGGTGGTTCATTTCTATATTCATCAGCCATAGCTGCAGAATAAATATACTCCATGTTCACTTTTAGAACTACATCTCTTACTCTAAATAGTTTTTCTATGACACTGGTATACTCATTAAGTTCATCTATTGAATAATTGTTTTCAAGGTTAACATTTTCTCTTTCAGCTCCATTAGCCATTTCAATAAGACCATATATATCCTTCTGACTCCTACTTGCGAGCTTACTAAGCACTGGATTAGAAGTTAAGCTATTTTCAATATAACTTAGCTTGAAGGCTTCTTCATTTTCCCTAAGCATATCTCCAAGATTATATACGTCTGCTCTGTTGGAAAGCATATCAGGGATCTTGAATTTTTCACCACTCTCAGTATAAGGATTACCAGCCATTACTACAGCTACTTTCTTACCTCTTAGATCATATGTTTGACCGACACCATTATATACTCCCTCGATCTTCCTCTGTCCATCACATAAAGAAATGAATTTCTGTAAGAATTCTGGATTACAGTGCTGTATATCATCAACATATATCATGACGTTATTTCCCATCTTAAGTGCAAGATTAAGTTTTCTAAGTTCATCTCTGGCACTAGTATTACTCGCTTTTCCTGGATCTAATGATGTTACATCGTTACCAAGAGAAGGGCCATTAACTTTAACGAGTATAATACCAAGTCTACTTGCTATATACTCCATTAAAGTAGTTTTACCATAGCCTGGTGGAGAAACTAACAATAGCATTCCCATCAAGTCAGTCCTCTTATTTTCTCCAATAACACCAATCTGTTTAGCAAGATTATCTCCGATAAGAGGTAAATATACTTTGTCAATAAGCTTATTCCTAACAAATGATGAAAGAACTTTTGGTTTGAATTCATCAAGATTAAGTTCTTTTTTGAACTCCTTGATAAGTTCTTTCTTAATATCTTGAAATTTGATATAGTCATTAACTGTAACTTCGCTATAGTAATTCAATTTATCCATGAACTTGGTATAGTCTAATTTGTAAGTTCCTTCATTAATCATATAATGGCTACCAACTAATTCAGTTATAGTTATCTTAGAATCCACATTAATGACTCTGCCTAAGTTTCTGTCATTCTCCATTAACAAGACAATTACCTCATCAAGTAAACCTACTAGTTCATCCTCCTCTAAACCATCAAAAACATTAGTTCCTATTCCATAAGCATTAACCCATTCTTTAATCAGATAGAAAAGGCCTTCAATGTCATTTTTGCTATTTTTAATAGATAGTTCAAAAATTTCAAGAGCATTTTTATCTCTCAAATAGCTAATAAAACCATCGTACATCTTTTTAGCTTCTCTACTGACAACGAAATCTTTATTTTTCATAATTTCTTTACATAGATATTCTGCTGCATCAGGAATATTCTTGTTATCAAATAAAGCAATATCTTTATAGGTGTTTTCAAGTTTTTCTACTATATAAGGTATATAATTCTCCAAATTAGGTGCTGTATTAAAGTATTCACTGACCTTAGCCAATTCACTCAACCTGGAAGTCAATAATTTTTTCGTATCAGCATCAATCAATCGATTCCAGAATAATCTAGCTAATGCCCTAACCCTACTACTATATATCAATAAATCTATATTCTGATTAAGTTCAAGTAATGCTTTTAATATCTTAGCTGCATCGCTATCATGTACCCCTTTAGTATAGCCTTCTTGATATCTTGGTTCCATATACTTTTGAACAATTTCCACCAACTGAATTTCAGACTTAGAATATAGAGCATCCAAACTTTCATACTGTTTGGTATTTGCTGCATTAAATACCAAATAAGCAAGGTATTCGCCTCTATATACATCTCTACTTTCTGATACAATACTCTGTGAAAATACATGTTCATATTTGCTAATATCTTCATGAACTACTTTATCCCAGAAATCCGTACCAGTTATATGATAATATAATTCATCATCTTTTTGCACAATAGATAAATCAATCGCTTTCGTGTTGACTGAAAACTGATGTCTACCTAATTTAATGACATTTTCACCATTAACATAGAGTTCTTCTTTATCTTTTAATTGACGAATAGCATCTTCTTTTAGCTTTTTCAATCTTGAACTAATTTCATCAGCCTTGACATTGTCTCCTAATTCTCTTAACTGAGAAATGATATCTCTAACTTTCTCAGCCATAATGTCAGTTGCAAGATATCCATTAATTTTTTCAACTGAATCATAACCATTAAGTCTGTTAGTTATTCCCTTTATGATACGCTCTGAAGAGTTAACTAATCCGAGGATACGTTTATTCAACTTATCTATCAATGCCTGCTTCTTACTCTCGAAAGCAGTATATAATTCTTCTCGTTTTTCTCCCAGCTTATCTATATAGTCATCAAATTCAGCAAATTTACCTTCTAATTCTTGTATCTGGACCATAACTTTATTGAGATATTGATCGCATTTTTCTACTGTATCAGAAACATCTAGATAATTAACTACAGCTTGACTAAGTAATTTCATTTGTGAATTAAACTGAGTAGTCATTTCACTTTTAGTAAATTGCTCCACCCTAGTTTTTAATCTTGCCTTAGCATTGTTTATTAGTGAAAACAACGATGATATTTTGTCAATAATTTCTGTAGTCATTGTAGGATCTTCAATCTTAAAATTACTTACGATATCTATCAAAAGTTCCAGTTCCGTACATGTTCCATCTATTTTTTTGGAGAGTTCTTTTCCTTCTTTTGACTTATTGACCTTGTCAACACCATCTTGTAATTCTCTTACTTTATCAGCATAAGGTTTAAGACCTTCAGGTTGAATTATGAACTCTACACACTTTTTAGAGAACTCTTCATTCTTTTCTCTAACCTTTACATCTAATGCATCAACAAATGGTATATCTGTATATCTCAAGTCCCTTAGCGAAACAATCTTACCACGAAGATTTCGTATATCAGCTAATACCTTCACATATTCATCAATACTATCAAATGTACCATATTCAAGTTTTTTGAGAAGTCCTTCTGATTCATCTGCAACATTACTTATTTGCTTTTTCGTAGACTTTTTGATTCTCACTACTTTTTCGAATTCACCAATAGCAAAAGTTGATGTCTCTTTTATAGATATAAGTACTTCTTTTAAGTTATATACCTCTTCTTTATCAAGCCAGAAATAAGAATCTATTATTTGTTCCGATTCTTTTACTATATCAAAATATATACTCTGATAACTCTCACCTTTTTGAATAAGTTTATATACTATCTTACATTCAGCCATACAGTTAACGATATCTTTATTACCTATATTGAATAAGATAGAATCATTTTTACTCTCAGCTACGTAATTTTTACCAACATAAGGTGTTTGCCATATCTGTATCATATGATTTTTTCTTGGCTCATCTTCGTTTTTGAAGACTATCATCTCACCATTATTAAAATGTGAGTATCCGCTACAAACAATCGGTGTATCTATTGTCTGCTCAATTATGTTATATGAATATACTAAATATATACCACTATCAATGTTATAGAAGATATACTGATAATCTTCTCCATTGGATGAACTGATCATCTGGTCAAAAACTAAATTGTCAGCTGGTACATCAAATACTTTATATTCACCGTTCTGTAGATAATAACCCTGAGGAAATATAAGTCCATGATTCCCAGGAAGGAGCATGCATGTATCTTTGATGGAATCGATTCTTACAACATTTTTCAACTTATTGTTGAATATGAAGTACCTATAATCATTCTCCTTGTATGGCTTAATCTTAAGTACTATTATCTGATCTAGATTAGCATAAAATATTTCAGCATCATCAAGATTCTGGTCCTTATCCTCAACATCTTCTGAATATATCCCTTTACCTGTTTCTGTATTATCTTCTACTTTTATTGTCAAGTCTCCATCTATAGTTTCAACAAAGACTTTATCAAGAATGGAGACATGTGGATGTATACCTGTTCTTTGGTCATCTCTGGTGGCCTTAATAAACTTAAAATCGTTTTTACCTACAAACCTAACTTCATGGTCACTTCTACAATCTACATATGTTAACTTGCCATCTTCTATCAGCCATTTGAATACTTTGATATCTGTAGCATTTTTACCGGTCTGAAAAATCATATAGAAGTAAGGTTCTATTATAGTAAACTTAGCAAAAAATGTATTCTTATAATACTTGTAGAGTTCATCAAAATCTCTCAGGAACTGGTCATTAACTATTAAATCAAGAGTCTGCTTCTGGAATGTACGGTCTTTATATTGATAAATAGAAAATACATCGCTAAGTTCAACCTTGGATTTTAAACCTATATGAACATTGTAACCAAAGATAAAATAGTCATCCACTGGTGCCATATCTCTTGGTATACAATTATTCTCAGTTATAATACGCTCACTTCCAAGAAGTTTAGTTTCAATAGAACCAAAAACTTCTTTTCTAATGGAATTTAGTTTGTGAACACGTTCTTGCAAATCAGTTCCTTGTTTGATAAGCCTGTTCTTAATAACTTCATATGTACCATTTTCCATATCGTTATTACTATTTTTAGTTTTTATATCTTTATTATCTTTAACATCCAATATCATCTACCTCATTTACGTGTAGTCTCTATCATTTTTGCTGGTAAGTCAGCAACTCCTGCCTTATTTACAGTATCTAATAGTTTGCCTAACATTGTTTTATCTGCACCGTTGGCATTATTCATCATTTTATTAACAGCTCCAGCTATTGATAGATTCTTTAAATCCTCAGATGTTAAGTTAAATCTACCTGTTAAATCTTGTAATTGTTTCTTAAAGTAATCTGGATCTCCTGTTATGAATGTTTCTTTTATATCACTAAGTACCTCACTATTATCAACTAAACGGTCATAAGATTTACCTCTTGTAATAGAACCGATAATCTTATCGAAGAACATAGTTTCTCCACCAACAATATCAATTTTAGCTGATTTAAGAGCTTCTGTAATAACAGCCGCTTGAGAACTCGCTATATCTTTTTGGATATTGATATCTGCAAGTGCAATTTCTTTTTCTTTTTCTAATTTGAGTTTGAACTCTTCATGTTCTTTTCCTACTTCATCTAATGCTTTCATGCTAGTTGCTTTTTCTTTAATACCTTCTGCTTCAGCCAAATATTTTTTCTTCAAGATATCTGCTTCAACATTTCCTTCTTTTTCTTTTACGTCAATCTTAGCAGTTTCACCTTTCGCTTCTGCTAAAGCTTTCGCTTCAATAACTTTTGCTTCAGCTATACCACCAGTAGATTCCTGAAGTACCTTAGCATCAACAATTACTTTTATGGACTCTGCCTCTTTTTGAGATGCTTTAAGTTTTGCATCAGCATCAATGATTGTTTTTTCTGCTGTTCTCTCAGCAGCTTGTTTTGAAGCTTCTGCTGTCTTAACTTTTATTATAAGATCCTTTTCTGATTCTTGTTCTGCTTTTTTGATAGCTACTGTTTTATTACGATCTGCTTCAGCTATAGCACGTGTATCTTTTATCTTCTCTTCCTCAACAACAGTATCTTTCTCAACAGATACTCTTTCTCTTATAACTGACTGTATGTCCTTTTTCTGAACTTCTACCTCTTTTTCTTTTTCTATAGTTGCAAGTTCAACTAACTTTTCTTTTTCTGTTCTTTCTAGTAATCTTTTTCTATCTACTCTTTCAGTTTCAACGGCATCTGTACTTTCTTTTGCTTTCATAGCAACAATAACTTGTCTTGCTTTATTTTGTTCAGCAACTTCTATCTCTTCTTCGGTTTTGACTCTAGCCATTTCTGACTTGAATCTCTCTTCTTGAGCTACTTTTTCTGCTTCTGCTATCTCTCTAGAATTAATGATCGCTATTTCTCTTTTTTGTTTAGCTTCTGCTTCTGCATTTTGTTTTTCAAGTTCTAGTATCGCTTCTCTTGCAGATACATCCTGTTGTTTTATAGTTTTCTGTTTATCTCTTTCTATTTGATTAGCTAAGATTCTTTGTTCTGCTGTAAGTTCAGTTATTTTCTTGATACCCTCTGAATCCAAGATATTATTAACATTCAATAGACCAACATCAGTTTGTTCTAAGTAATCAATTGCAGCATCATCCATAACATAACCATTTAAATCTGTCCCAATAATTTGGAGTATTTCATTTTTGAATGTTTCTCTTTCAGTATATAATTGAACAAAATCAAATTTTTTACCAACTGTTTTTAGGGCTTCTGAGAACTTGGCATCAAAAAATTCCATCAAAGTGGTAGGATCAGATGCTTTTTGGCAACCTAATAATTGAGCAACTTTCAATACATCTTCTCGTGTTTGATTTACTCTTACAAAAAAGGCAACTCTTATATCAGCTCTTAGATTGTCTTTACAAATCAAACCATCTTTTCCTTCTCTGGCTATTTCTACTCTTTTAACTGCGATATCCATTATTTCATATCTATGGACTATTGGCACAACAAAAATACCACCAAAACATACTATTGGACCACCAACACCATTTCTTACTATAACTTTTCCTTGCTCTACCTTGTGATAGAATCTTGAAAAAAGTGCAAGTAATCCACCAACAACAATTACTACTACTCCGATAGTAACTAATATAATTTGAACTGAATAATATTCCATTTTAACACTCCTTATTTTTACTGAGATAATTTTATTGTTGGAACTGAATTTCTTTTAATAGAATATGTAGATTTTATTATTTATATATCTAACTTGACAATGTAATATATATCTTTATGTGTGTCTTTTCTGTTGACGAATGCAGTCTCATCCTTATTAAATGTTTCTTCATCATACTCGGATTTGACATTAATTACTATTGAAGCACCATCTCTTTTAATTTTTGCTTGACCTAGACGTCCATCTTTAACATCGCACATCAATATGCACAGTTGTGTGGTTACTTGATCGTTTCTGTTATCTTGCATATTACTATACTTGAATATACCTTTTAGTGGAATGGTTTCGTATTTAGTTATGAATATACTAATTATCATGGCAGGTATCAATAATATTCCATTTAACAGACCTCCTACAGCAACGAAGGGTAAATAATACATTAACATTGATAAAATCCAAAAATTTAGTATGAATATGCTAAGTATTAACATAAAAGGTAATTCTCCTACATTTAAGAAAGCTAAGATTGCATAGAATGGACCTGAATTATCAGCACCTATGTCCATGTCAATATCTAAAAAATCAAAATCGAAGGCACCAATAATAACTGTAATCCAATACAATAATATCAGTCCTAATAAAGCTGTAGGTATAATATTTACTCCCGTAACAGCATTTTTTAGTAACTCCGTTGTAACAACCCCCTTACATTCAGGATTTGTAATGTTTACCAAATCTTTTAATTTTTAACAACACATGCTCAATTTGAAATATTTAATAATATGTACGTGTAGAATCAAACACTAATAATATATATTATACATGTAATTTTATTATTAATTCTATATATAGTCAAGATATAATAATGAGTTAAAACTTGAATTAACATATTATTCCTGATATTAAATTATTAGAATTTTTGCATTGAGTTAGTATGAATATAATTTATACATTGAAAATCCAATTCTGCTATTAACTTATATAGATAAATTCTTATATTCCATATAGTTTTTAGTTCACATGAACAAAAATCTAGCCAGTGTATATGATAATAAACATATTATTATCATACACTGGCTACAGCTGCTATCAATATTTTCTTAAACACTTTCTAACGATTAATCTTTCTGTTTTCCTCTAAATAAAATCTTTATTTACATTGCTTTTGGCTCATTTACTATAGATCTTAACTCCATTATAAGTTTTTCAAACTGTGGAAAATCCAGAGATTGATTGCCATCACTAAGTGCATGAGCAGGTTCTTCATGTACTTCAATCATTAACCCGCTAGCTCCACATGCTAAAGCAGCTTTTGACATAGGTCCTACAAGTTCTCTTCGGCCTGTCCCATGACTAGGATCCACTATGACAGGACGGCCTGTTTCTCTTTTTATTATACTTACAGCAGCTAAATCCAAGGTATTTCTAGTATAATCATTAAATGTTCTTATGCCTCTCTCACACATGATAATCTTATCATTCCCTCCCATTGCTATATATTCTGCCGCCATTATCCATTCTTTCACTGTTGCACTTAATCCTCTTTTCAACATAATGGGATTTTTGGTGTGCCCTAAAGCTTTAAGTAAAGGATAATTATACATATTTCTGGAGCCAATTTGAATGATATCTGTGCATTCACTTACAACATCTATGTATTTTTCTTCCATAACTTCTGTTATAATAGGTAGCTTTGCTTTTTCCCCAGCTTGTTTCAAATATTTAATACCTTCTAATCCTAACCCCTGAAAATCATAAGGACTGGTTCTTGGTTTGAAACAACCTCCTCTCAGCACATGGACGCCTAATTTTTTCAGAAAAAAAGCAGCTTTTAGTATATGTTCTTCTGATTCTACTGAACAAGGTCCAGCTATAAATATTGGATGTTTATCATCACCTATTCTTAGCCCACCAAGATCTATAACTTTATTGTCTGTTAAATTACTCATATATATTTTCCTCCGAAATCCTCTATTGCTCTACTTAACTTTTAATTTAATCATCTAAATCCTTAATAACTATATTATTGAATTTAAAATACTATTAATTATATTTTAAAAGCTAAATGTAATGAGAGACAAATATACACTGGCTAAATCATTCCCTTTTCAAATATATTACTTAGAAATTTCTATGCGATTTAGGGTTTACACTTACCTATATACTAATTCTTTATTTATGATTGTTGTAATATCCTCTATATGATTATTGATAAAAAAATGATCACCATCAAAATCATACATTCTAAATTTACCAGTGGAATGATTTTTCCATTGTAATAATTCCTCCAAAGTAATATCATCTTCTTTCCCATACAATATTGAAATGTCACATCCGATTTTTTCTTTTTTTTCTTTATATTTATAAGCTTCTATGATCTTAAAGTCATTTCTGATTATAGGAAGATATGTTGAAATAAGTTCTTTATTACTTATTACTTCTTCTTCCATCCCTCCCATTTCAATAAGCTTCTCTATAAATTCATCATCTGCTAATCCATGAATATCCTCTTTTTTCTCTACTATATCGGGAGCCTGATATCCAGAAAAAAACAAATGTCTAGGCTTTTTAATTTCCATCTCACAAATTCTATAGTAAAGTTCATATGCTAGAATACTCCCCATACTATGACCATATATAGCATAATCACAACTACTATCTGATATCATATCTTTGATGTTAAACAAGATATCATTTACTGCTTCGTCAAAAGTATAATATAGTTCTTCGTCAAATCTTTTACCTCTACCTTTTAACTCTACTGGCTTCAATTCAATTGATGAATGAAGATATTGCTTCCATTTATAATATATTGTTGCTGAACCTCCTGCATAAGGTATACTAAATAATATCATGATCTGCATGTATGATATGAACAAACGTATTATCATACTTTTCCTTTCCTTTTATTGTTGGGTACAACTTTGATGTACGATACTTTCACAATTCATCATAGTAAATACTCTTTTAAGTACTTACTTGTATATGAATCATTATTTTCTATTATCTCTTCTGGACTTCCTTCAGCTACTAATTTGCCTCCTTTTTCTCCAGCACCAGGTCCTAAGTCAATGATATAATCAGCTACCTTAATTAAATCCAAATTATGCTCAATAACTAAAACAGTATTACCCTGATTTACTAACTCATCTAAAGCCAATATAAGTTTTTCGATATCATCTAAATGCAGTCCTGTTGTTGGTTCATCCAATAAATAGAGGTTATCCTTTTTCTTCTTCAATTTACCTAGTTCTTTTCCTAGTTTTATCCTTTGAGCTTCTCCCCCTGACAAAGAGCTTGAGCTTTGTCCTAACTTCAGATAGCCTAGTCCAAGTTTATTTAATACTTTGATTTTTCTATAGATTCCATTCACGTCTTTAAAAAATCCCAATGCCTCTTCTACTGTTAAATCAAGTACCTCTGCAATATTTTTCCCACTATATTTGACAGATAATATCTCACTCTTATAACGCTGCCCTTTACATACTGGGCAAACTGTAGTGATGTCTTGTACAAACTGTAATTCCATCACTATCCTTCCTTCACCATTACAGTTTTCACATCTACCCTCAGTAGTATTAAAACTGAAATATGTGTTATTGTATCCCTTACTTTTGGCCTCTTCTGTATTCGCATATAGGTTACGTATGCTATCATAAATACCCAAGTAAGTAGCTACATTAGACCTAGAACTCCTACCTATTGGTGTTTGGTCAATATTTCTTATATCACTAATATTCTCTATTCCTTCTATGCTGTCATAGCAACCTGGCAAAACTCTTGTATCATGTGTTTTAGATATAATTGCTTTGTAGAGCACTTCATTGACAATACTGCTCTTTCCTGAACCTGAAACTCCTGTAACACAAATCAACGTATGAAGGGGTATGTTCACATTAATATCTTTTAGATTATTTTCCTTAGCTCCTTTTATTATAATAGACTTTCCAGATCCTTGTCTTCTCTTCTTAGGCAACCTTATACCTTTAATATCATTTAAGTATTTACCTAGTAGGCTATTTCCTTGTTGAATCTCATGGATATTTCCTGTAGCAACAATTTCGCCCCCGTGAATTCCAGCTCCAGGTCCAATCTCAATAATGTAATCAGCCGTTTTAATGATATCCATATCATGTTCTACAACAATGACAGTATTACCTGCTTCCTTTAATCTCTTTAAGGCTCCAATTATCCTATATGTGTCTCTTGCATGAAGACCTATACTTGGCTCATCAAGGATATATATCATTCCCATCAGGTCTAACCCAATTTGCGTTGAAAGTCTGATTCTTTGAGTTTCTCCTCCAGACAGTGAATTAGCACTCCTACCTAAATTTAAGTATTCAAGCCCAATTTCAATTAACGCATTAAGTTTTAGACTTAATTCAGCTAACAGCTGTTGGACAGAACCTTTTTTTGATTCAGGTATATACATATTTTGAAGAAAGTTCTTTAACTCTGTTATATTCAAACAACCAAAAGTATAAATATCAACATTATCAATTTTCACTAACAATCTGCTTCGTTTGATTTTTTTACCTTTGCAATCTGGACAAAGTCTATCAACAAACAACCTTTCATTTTGTTTACTTGTTGAACCCTCCAACACACTTTTTTTGTAAAATCTGTTCACATAATTGACTAGACCTTCATAACTTACGAATCTTCTCTTATTCTCATCATAGCGTTCACCATTAGGTCTCAATAATTCATACCTCTCACCTTTTGTTCCATACATTAGAACATCTTTAATGTTTTCACTTAACTCTTCATAAGGTGTATCTATATCAAAACCATAATGATTTGCGAGGCTATACAATCTAGCTGCACCATTTCTATCTGTCAATAAAAATTGGGAGATATAGAATGGATTCTGTTTCATACTCTTTTTACTATCTTTTATCAATAATCTGGGTTCTGTTACTTTATAAGTCCCTAATCCTTGGCATGTTGGGCATGCACCACTTAAATCATTGGCTGAAAAATCCTTAGGCATGTATCTGCCTGCAACAATATTATGTTCACAACCCATTAAGTCATTTATCATTTTTCTGATATTTTCATCAGGTATATCATCTCCAAGAACATTAAACTTCACTAAGTTCTCTCCAATATCCAATGCACGATTTATTGAAGCAACTAATATTTCATAGTTATCTTTCAGGATGCTAACCTCATCTACTGCAACATAAATTGAGTATCGTTCCTCTTCATTTAATTGGATATTATCCTTCATGTTATATAGAATTCCATTAACCAATACTTTTCTAAAACCTTTATTACGTAAATCCGTCAACAAATAATCATAGTCTTCATCATATATTTTGTTTACTGGTGCAAATATTTGCAATATCGTACCTTCTGGTAAATTCATTAAATGATCGACCATTTGGTTAATTGAATAACTGTTAATCACACTATTACACACTGGACAATGGGCTTGTCCTAGGACAGAATATAACATTCTTACATAACTTGATAAATCAGTTAAAGTCGCAACAGAAGATCTTGGATTCGTAATACTTCTTTTTTGAGGTATTGATATTACTGGAGATAAGCCGTTTACCATATCCACATCAGGTTTAGGCATATTTATCATTCCTGTTTTTGAAGCAGAAGATAATGATTGCAGAAATCTCCTTTGTGCTTCACCATATAATACATTATACGCAAGAGATGTTTTTCCCGATCCACTTACACCAGTAATGACAACAAAGCTATCTCTCGGTATTTCTACGCTGACATTTTTTAGATTATTTTCTCTTGCATTCTTTATGCTTATGCTCTTCTCCATATATTTCCAACATCCTTTCTATTGTGTTCATAACCAAATGGTAACCATTATAATAGTCCTAACAATCATAATTATACGCATATGCTGCTTCTTCATAGAAATACTTGCTTTTATCTACAATTTTGATTGATTCACTAGTTTTAATTAATATATTCTTTTCAGTTAACCAATTATATGCATCCGTCAATTCATTTCCTTCATTATTGAAAGAATATTTTCTTACAATATATTCATTGACCTCTGAAGTTCCTCTTACTTCGCCCTCTGTTTCAAGCCAATTTATTATAGGAGCAAAGATTAATGCTGTTTTTTCTACTAAATATCTCGTACATTCTTCTACCGAATTTCCAATCATCTGGTAAGTAAGGGGGCGTTTCAGTAAATCGACATATATCTCTTCCCAAAAAACAGGATTTAATTTAAGTGCCTGAACTTCCACTAATTTACTCTGATATTGGTTATGTAAAGCTATTTCTATACATGATAAATTCTTTATTAATTTCAGATACATGTTAAATATCTTTACAATATCTTCTGATTGATTCAAGGTCTTCTTGACCTTCTTAATACTTGTAACTGAATAAACACCGTATCTTAACAAGTTTCCTTCTTGCTCTATAGTTCCAGGTGTTTCCATATCTGAATATAAATTCTTTATCATATTATCCGTGCAATAAAGTAACTTACTATGATTCAATATTGACTTAAATATACTATAGTTCTGTGGACTCTGAGCTAACTCAATAAAATATTTCCTACTGTATAACTCAACTTGAAAGTCTATATCCTCTTCTATGAGAGAGAACTGCTTGTATATGTTTTTGTTGTTTTCTTTGGAAATCAACCAAATATCAATATCCGAGTCTTCCCATAGATTACCATTAACTATACTTCCGTAAGAAATAACCCCTATGATTTCTTTATCTTTTTTTATCTTGTCAAGAAATGTCTCTACTATTCTGTTGTATTTGATATTTAATTCATTCATTACCTATAGCACCTCATTTCTACTGATAATTAATGTAACACAAGATATAAAATATATTAGTGTCCTTAATTTCAATCTACACTCTTACCAAAAGCCTATTTGTTTTCCATATTCTACCATACTATCAATCTTCTCTTTATTTGGCTTAACCCACCTAATACCAATTCTTTCTAATAATCTTTCAGTCTTGTAACAATCCCATACAAAAACAGTTCTAAAATACCTATCTGTTATACCAGAGTGGGCAATAAATGCATCAATATATTCTTTCATATTATCGCTACCAGAAATATTAGAATGAATATACTCAATAAAATCATCTACTGATACTTCTCTGACACCTAAATATTCTGCTATTTCACTCAGTTCAATAGTATTCGTATTATAAATATGATAGATTTCATTCTTTAATGATTCTCTACTTATAAGACTTACTATTGATTTGCTTGAGACATCAACATATGATAGCTCTAATGGATATGTATCAAATTTCGGTAACAAACCAAATTTAATTAATGATTTCACCTGAAGATAAAAAGCGTTGTTATTGATGTTTTGTTGGAATCTACCATTTTGGGAATTGAATACAACATTTCCCAGCCTAAAAATATTGGTGTTAATGCCATATTTACGAGCATCAATTACTAGCTTTTCAGCCATTGTCTTTGTCTTAATGTAGTTTATCTCTTTTTCCTGATTGAAATTTTCAATCACTTCTACGTTTTCAGAAAAAACCATGGATCTTTTATCTCTGATCTTTCCTGTAGATACACTCATTGTAGATATATGATGAAGATCTTTTATAGTACCCTCCTTGGCTAAATCAAGTAAATTCATAACCCCTCTAACATTTGAACGATAAGATTGATTATAATCTGTATAATGAGACACATTGCCTGCTGAATTAATTATACAGTCAATTTCATCAATTAGTTTATTATACTCATTATAATCTAATCCTAATTTATTTTCTGATATATCTCCATTGACTATTGTTATCCGATGGGAATAATCACTTATTTTACACTTGTTGAAATTAAAAGCTAATACACGATTTAATCTGATTCTAGCTTCATTAGCTGACTTAGCTCTTATCAAAATAGTTACATAATAATTCGTATTAACTAATAATTCATGTAGAATATAACTTCCTACATATCCCGTAGCACCTATTAACAGAATATTATTGTAACATTTTAGCAAATCTAAGTCAACGCTACCATAGGTCCTATTATAATCTAATTTGATATTCTCTAATTCAGTTCTTGTCATCTGCCTTATTTCTTCATCACTATACTGCTTCCCTTCAAAAGAATTCCTAAACTTTTGAGTACTTCCTTTATGAACAGTTTTTAACTCATTCAAAGTATTCTTCAAATGATTTTTATCATATTGAATCTGCTCAGCTAATTGCTTAACAGTTTGATACTTGAATACATCATTAGTACTGATAGTATAGTTTTCTTTTGCCTTCATGACGAATTTAATTGCTGATAATGAATTTCCACCTAAATCAAAGAAATTATCTTCAATACCTATATCACGGTTACACCCCAAAACCTCTTTCCATAATCTTACTAATTCTTTTTCGGTACTGGTTTTGGGTTCTACATATTTCACTGATTCAACAATATTAGTTTCATAAGTTACAAGTTCAAGTTTGTTAATTTTACCATTCAATGTAAGTGGCATTTTGTCTATTATCTTGAAATATGTAGGTGTAGAATATGATGGTATTTTTTGACGTAATCCTTCTTTTAAGTTAGTAATAAATGATTGATGATCTTCTTCCTCAATCAATGTCATAAAAGCATAAAGGTGCTTGTTGTCTTTTTCATTATCTTTTACTACTACAGCACATTCATTGACATTGCTGTTTTCAAGAATTTTGCTTTCGATTTCACCGAGTTCAATTCTATAGCCATTTAATTTAATCTGATTATCCATTCTCCCATTGATTTCTAATTCACTATTACCAATAATTCTGGCAATATCACCTGTCTTATATAATCTTTCCTTTATATTATTAATGTTCAGCTCGATATATTTTTCTTGAGTCCTTTCTTCGTTATTAATATATCCTCTTGTTACACCATCACCACCAATACATAATTCTCCATATATACCTACTGGCAGTATGTCATTATTTTCCCCAACAATATATACTTGAGTATTTGAAATTGGTTTACCAATATTAATGGTATCTGCATCCGTAATTAGCTTCATAGTTGACCATACAGTTGTTTCCGTTGGACCATATGCATTGTATATTTTCGTGTTTTTACAAATGCTACTAATATCATCATAAAGATCTATAGGGAATTGCTCCCCGCCTATAATAAGTTCTTTTACATTAATTAGTCCTCTAATGTTCTCTTTATCCTCAATCAGCATTCTCAATCGAGTCGGTGTTAATTGTAACATATCAATTTTTGAATTATCTATTAACCTGATCAGTTCATAAGGTTCCCTCATTTGTTTTGTCTCAGCAATAACAACTGTTCCAACATTCAGTAACGGTACTATTGTTTCTAATACAAAAATATCAAATGACATTGTTGTTAATGCCAGAACCTTTTTGTTTGGATAGAAATCAAATATTTGTTCCATGGCAAGAGAAAAGTTAACTATATTTCTATGCTCGACCATTACACCTTTAGGGTCTCCCGTTGAACCTGATGTATAAATGATATAGGCTACCTCATTTGATCCAAATACTTTATTCAAGTTATTTCTATCTTCACCTTGGTCAATATCAAATGATATATATTTTTTTTCTGGGTTATAATCTAAACAATAATCTTTATCACATAGTATCAAACTAGAACCACTATTGTTGATTATATAATCAATTCTTTCTTGTGGATAATTTATGTCAACTGGAACATAGGTCCCCCCTGTTTTTAATATGGCAAAAATACCTATTATCATATCAAATGAAGGTTCAGTTATTATAGCCACTGTTTTACTCTCATCATCTTCATAATTCTTAATTATTTTTCTAGCCAATTGATTGATTCTACCATTTAACTCATCATAAGTCATAAAAGCATCTTGAAATCTTAAAGCTATTGCTGAAGGGTTTTTTTCACAAACCTCTTCAAATAAATCTACAACCGTTTTATAATTATTGTACTTTAACTTAGTATTGTTCACTTCATTCTTAATAAATTGATTTTCACTATCTGACAATAACGTTAATGATTCAACAGTTCTTTCCGGATTTCCTGTAATCTGGTTCATTAATTCAATAAAATGATTCATCATCCTTATTATACTCTCTTTTTGATACAGCTTAGAGCAATACTCCATATTTAAGAATATCTGTCCATTTTCTTCAACGGCTGAAAGTGTCAAATCATATTTTGATATATTACTTTCTACTGGATAATTAATAATATCAATATCACTGAATCCGATACTCTTTGTATCTATATTTCTCATTATGAACATGATATCAAATATTGGATTTCTACTTAAATCCCTCTTGATATTTAATTTGTCCACCAACATTTCAAACTGATAATCCTGATTTGAATAAGCATCAAGAGCATTCTTTTTAACCCCTTGTAAGAAATCAATAAACGTTATGTTTTCTTCAATCTCATTCTTGAATACAAGGATATTCACGAACATTCCTAAACTTCTTTCTTCATCACTATTTGAACGCCCTGAAATTGGAGAACCTATAAGTATTTCTTTCTGTCCTGAATACTTATACAGTAAAATATTAAATATTCCTAAAAGGGTCATAAACAATGTAACTTGATTATCTTTTGCCAACTTCATTAATTTGCTTGTGAGCATATGGTCTAATGTATAGTCAATACTATTACCTTCAAAACTTTGAATAGAAGGTCTTTGAAAATCAAGGGGCATATTTAGTTTTTCTACACCTCTAATAGAATTAAGCCAATATCTTTCTTGTTCTTCAATCTCTTTACTGGCAAGCAATTCGTTTTGCTTCAATGTGTAATCTTTATATTGTTTTTTAACCTCCTCAAGTTGTATGCCACTATACAACATAGCCAATTCCTGAAACATGATTTTTATTGAAGTCACATCTGAAATAATATGATGTATGTCCATAATCAAATAATGTTTGCTTTCATTTTCTTTTATCAGCTTGACTCTTAAAAGAGGAGTTTCATCTAAATTGAAAGGCTTAATAAATTCTTCAATCCTGTGTTCAATACTTCCATTTTCAAGTTCTTCATAGGTCATATTGAACTCTATTTCTTTAAAGACCTTTTGAACTAGCTCATCATTTCTTATTCCAAAACAGGTTCTTAGAATATCATGCCTTTCTACCAACTTTCTGTATGAATTCTCTAACTTTGACTTATCAACTTTCCCTTCAATGACTTTGACAATAGGTATATTATAACTTAAGCTTCCTTCCTCTATTTGATTGATTGTATACAATCTTTTCTGAGCTGCTGATTGAGGATAGTATCTTACGTTACTTTCTTCAACTTGATTATTGGTATTTTTCAAACCTAATTCAATGCAGTGCATGAATACTTGATTTTCCTGCAAATTAAAATACTCCCTGATTGACTGAAAATTCATAGCACCAATTGAACATATACCAATATCTCTAGTTTCAGCAATTTGTGTTAACGAACCAACCATTATACCTGTATCTATACATGCATATAAGTACCCCATTGAACCATATTTAGGCATATTTACATCTGTATTGTATATCATATATATTGATACTGCAGATGAGTTGAATATTTCTTTATTCCCTCTTCCATATGCATTAACGGTAATTTTACAATCATTAGATACTTCAAATAACATATTTTCTGATACATTATAATAATACAATCCTCTTTTGAACCCCTGGACTCTACCTTCTTTTATATAGATATATATATCAATAGGATATAACCCACCTGCACTTGCATAATAATACTTAACATTATCTTCAATACGATTCTGTCTAAATACTGAAATCAAATAGGAAAAATCATCAAACGTTATTATCTGTTCTTCGTCAAACACTCTATATGTTCTTCTTCTAGAAAGCTCATCAGGCAAATCATTTTGGCTAACTAATCCTATCCCATCATTGACTTTGGATGAAAAACCGTAATTTCTATTCAACTGTTCTCTTTTGTACGCCTCATATCGTTGTGAATCATACAAAATGCTTTCATCATAAGGACTTTCATACATATTGTCAACGATGCTTAAAAGGTTTTCCATAGGAATCATAGTATTGACTAATGCTCTGTTTTTGATTAATTCCTCAATACCATTTCTCACCGATAAACTATCCAAATGCTTGAATTGTTCTATAATCTCTTGTATAGTACTCGGTTCCTGGGTCATAAAATATATTTCTGGGAATAAGGCTGACACATTTTCTGAACATTTCTTACCCATTATTTCAATATTCCCTTGAACCTTTTTCCAATGAACAATTGGTGACCATCTATACTTACTATCTGTTTCCATTTCAATGGTATTACTTAATTTATCAGTGGTGTCTACAACGTTAACAGCTATACCCTCTTTTGACTTGGTAGATATGATACTTGATACATTATCCAACGTTGGTCCAGTAAATATATCCTTTATTTTGATTTTTAATCCAAAGTCTCTTTTAATGGCATTAATCATATACTGAACTTTTAAAGAGTCACCGCCTATTTCAAAGAAATCTGATTCTGTACTTATCTTTCCTTCTTCTATGTCCAGTATGTCACTCCATATTCTTGCAAGCTTCTTTTCAACTTCATTTTTGGGAGCTATGTATTCTTCTTCTGTAAGATATGCATTGCTTGGCATTGGTAATTTCTTCTTGTTTACCTTTCCATTTGACGTCAATGGTATTTCCTCTATCTCTTCAAAGTAGCTTGGTATCATGTATTTGGGTAGTGTTTCTGCTATGTATTTTTTTATTTTCCTTGCTTCATATCCTTCTTTTGCCACTACATATGCACATAAGTATTTTTTATCGTACTTGTTCTTATTGTCTACTACCGCAACATCTTTTACCATGCTGTTTTCTTTTATCCTTGCTTCTATTTCTCCTAGTTCTATTCTATGTCCTTGTATTTTTACCTGAGTATCAACTCTGCCTAAGAATTCTACATATCCTTCTCTTTTTAGTTTCCCATAGTCTCCTGTCCTATAGATTCTTCCTAGTTCATCATGGTCTATGAATGCTTTTTGTGTTTTTTCTTTGTCTTTTTTATATCCTGATGCTACTCCTTTGCCTCCTATGTATATTTCTCCTTTTG